>JBKQQQ010000145.1:0-4701 GCA_052144275.1 Streptosporangiaceae bacterium | reverse complement strand
ATGAAGGGCGCGGCTCGCGCCAGCGGTTGGTGATGGGCAGGCGCCGGTCCCGGCCGAAGTTCTTCTGGCTGATCTTGGGGCCCGGCGGGTACTGCCGTCGCTTGTATTCGGCCGCGTCGACCATCCGGACCACCCGCTCGACCAGCGCCGGATCATGCCCGGCCGCGATCAGTCCGGCGGTCCCCATGTCCTTCTCGACGTAGTCGTCGAGCAGCGCGTCCAGCACCTCGTAGGGAGGCAGCGAGTCGGTATCCATCTGCCCGGGCGCCAGCTCAGCGCTCGGCGGCTTGGTGATCGAGTTCTCCGGGATCGGGGGAGTCAGCCCCTGGCGTGCGGCCTCGGCGTTGCGCCACCGCGACAGTTCCCAGACCAGCGTCTTGGGCACGTCCTTGATCGGCCCGAACCCGCCGGCTGAGTCCCCATACAACGTCGAGTAGCCGGTCGCGAGCTCGCTCTTGTTGCCGGTGGTGAGCACCAGGTGCCCGCCCGCGTTGGACAGCCCCATCAGCACCACCCCGCGCACGCGGGCCTGCAGGTTCTCCGCGGGCAGCCCGGTCTCAGGGAACCCGGCCGGGGTGAGCTCCTTGGTGAACGCATCGACCATCGAGGCGATCGGGATGGTCAGCGCGTGCAGGCCCTGGCGTTTGGCCAGGTCCTCGGCGTCGGTGACCGAATGTTCCGAGGAGTACCGGCTGGGCATCAGCACCACGTGCACGTTGCCCGGGCCGATGGCGTCGGCCGCGATCGTGGCGGTCAGTGCCGAGTCGATCCCGCCGGACAGCGCCAGGATCACCGAACGGAACCCGTTCTTCCGCACATAGTCCCGGGTCCCGGTCACCAGCGCGGCGTACACCTCGGCCGGATCGGAGAGCCGCGGCCAGAACAGCCCGGACCCGTAAACACCCTCCGGCCGCTGGACCTGCGGGACCCCGGCTTCCTCCGCCACCTCCTCGAGCTCCACGGTCCCGGGCGGCCCGGATGGCGGCAGTGTCGGCGGCAGCGCCACCCGCTTGATCGTGATCACCGTGCCGTCGCCCGCGTCCACGGGCTCATCCCCGGTCACCTGGCCCGGCCCGGCCGCCGGCAGGTCCAAATCGGCGACCACGAGGGCCTCGGAGAACTGCGGCCCGCGGGCCAGCAGCGCGCCGTCCGCGGCGACCAGGATCGAGTCGCCGTCGAAGACCAGCTCGTCCTGGCCGCCGATCATGTTGGCGTAGGCCAGCGCGGCCCCGGCCTCGCGCGCCCGCCGCACGCACAGGTCAAGCCGCACGTCATCCTTGCCGCGCTCGTAGGGCGACGCGTTCGGCACGACCAGCAGGCCCGCTCCCGAACGTCGGCAGACCGCGACCGGCCCGCCGTCCTGCCACAGGTCCTCGCAGATCGCGATCGCGACCTCCACGCTCTCGTCCCATTGCGGGGGGGTCTGGGGGGGGCGTCCCCCCGGACCAACACCGCCCGTCGGCAGCCGGAACACCGGCAGCGTGTTACCGGGCACGAAGTAGCGGAACTCGTCGAACACCCCGTAGTTCGGCAGGTGGTGCTTGGCGGAGGTGATCACGACGCGCCCGCCGTGCAGCAGCGCCGCCGCGTCCAGCGGCGCCCCGGCCGGCAGCCCGGTGCGCGGCGCCAGGTCAGCCCGCCGGTCCAGGTAGCCGGTCACCACCGCGACCCCGCCGAGCCCTTCGGCCTCCAGGCGCGCGGCCACGGCGCGCAGCGCCGCGATGGACGCCTCCACGAACGACGCCCGCAGCGCCAGGTCCTCCACCGGGTACCCGGTGAGCATCATCTCGGGGAACACCACGACCCTGGCCCGGCGCGCGGCCGCCCGGCGCGTCCACTCCACGATCAGCTCGGCGTTCCCGTCCAGGTCCCCGACCGTCGCATTGACCTGGGCCAGCGCGATCCTCAGCTTTGTCACCCGTCAAGCCTAGGCCGTAGCTCCCCGACCCCCTGACCCCCCGCCCCCGGTGCTCTCCTAAATTTGGCCCGAACGACCCAGCTTTCCCGCCGTCGCGGAACGTGCGAGCTCTGCGGGGTGCAGCCTACGGTCCGCTCCAGATGCGTATCAACCCCGGCAACTTTAACCGCGAGGTAACACCGGCCGGGCACACTCACTGATACGCGCGCCCGCCAAAGCCGCGGTCGCCAGAGGTCTGGTCAAGCGATGGGGAACGTCTAAGGTGATTACCGTGGACAGGCAGGAAGAATTCGTGCTGCGCACGCTCGAGGAACGCGACATCCGGTTTGTCCGGCTATGGTTCACCGACGTCCTCGGCACGCTGAAGTCGGTCGCCGTCGCCCCCGCCGAACTCGAGGGCGCGTTCGCCGACGGCATCGGCTTCGACGGTTCGGCCATCGAGGGGTTCGCGCGGGTCTACGAGGCGGACATGATCCTGCGCCCGGACCCGGGCACTTTCCAGTTGCTGCCGTGGCGGGGTGAGTACCCCGGGGTCGCCCGGATGTTCTGTGACATCCTGCTGCCCGACGGATCGCCGTCCTACGCTGACCCGCGCTGGGTGCTCAAGCGCAACCTCGGCCGCGCCTCCGACCTCGGGTTCACCTTCTACGCGCACCCGGAGATCGAGTTCTTCCTGCTGCGGGAACGGCCCGCTCCCGGGGACAAGCCCGAGCCGATCGACACCGGCGGCTACTACGATCACACGCCGCACAGCATCGCGCACGATTTCCGCCGGACGGCGATCACGATGCTGGAATCCATGGGCATCTCGGTCGAGTACAGCCACCACGAGGGCGCGCCCGGGCAGCAGGAGATCGACCTGCGCTACGCCGACGCGCTGACCACCGCCGACAACATCATGTCGTTCCGGCTGGTGATGAAGGAGGTAGCGATCGAGCAGGGCGTCTACGCGACGTTCATGCCGAAGCCGTTCACCGATCACCCCGGCTCGGGCATGCACACGCACGTGTCGCTGTTCGAGGGCGACAAGAACGCGTTCTACGAGGCCGGCGCGGAATTCCAGCTGTCCAAGACCGCCCGGGCGTTCATCGCCGGGCTGCTGCGGCACGCACCGGAGATCACCGCCGTCTGCAACCAGTGGGTGAACTCCTACAAGCGGCTATGGGGCGCGGCCGAGCGGACTGCGGGCGCCGGCGGCGAGGCGCCGGCGTACGTGTGCTGGGGCCATAACAACCGTTCGGCCCTGGTCCGGGTGCCGATGTACAAGCCGCAGAAGGGCAACGCGACCCGGGTCGAGTTCCGGTCGGTGGACGCCGCCTGCAACCCGTACCTGGCGTTCGCGGTGATCCTGGCCGCGGGGCTCAAGGGCATTGAGGGCGACTACGAGCTGCCGCCCGGCGCGGAAGACGACGTGTGGGCGCTGACCTCGGCCGAGCGCCGCGCGCTCGGCATCCGGCCGCTGCCCCAGGACCTGGACCAGGCCATCAAGGTCATGCAGGACAGCGAGCTCGTGGCGGAGACGCTGGGGGAGCACGTCTTCGACTTCTTCCTGCGTAACAAGCGCGAGGAGTGGCAGGAGTACCGCCGCCAGGTCACCGAATACGAGCTAGGCCGCTACCTCCCGATGCTCTGACTGCTCCGGCTCTAGGCTCAGGACGACGGGGCGATGACAATGGCGCCGACGTCGGTGGTGGCCGTGATGGCGTGGGCGGATGAGGGGCTCTGGAGGGTGCTGACGGTGGCCTTGCCCACGTGCGCGTCCGCGGTGACCTTGTAGGACGTGGTGCCGGGCACGTGCAGCGTGATTGCGCCGACGTTGGCGGAGGCCTGCACCGTGGTCGGCGCGGCCGCGAAGCTGGCGCTGATAGCGCCCACGTTGGTGGTCAGGCTGGCCGAGGGGCAGGTGAGGCCGGTGGCGCTGATCAGCCCGACGTCCGCCTTGGCGGTCACGCTCCCGGCGAGCCCGGAGAGGCGGACCGTCCCAGCCCCGGTGCTCACCTGGACCGCTACGCTGCGGGGCACTTCGAGGGTAAAGGCGACACCGCAGACGACCTGCGTCGGGCAGCTGTAGGTGACGGTGAGCGTATCGCCGCTGACGGTGTGCGTGGTGGTCGGCGGCGTCCTGGAATAGCCGGCCTGCTGGGTGACCGAGACGGCCGGCCCGCTGCCGCCCGTGACGGTGACGTTGCCGGTGTGACCGACCACGACGACCGTGCTGACCGGTGCCGAGACCTGGTATGTCGTCGTCGTCCGGTGCGTTCCCGGGACCGAAAGGCCGGGGCTGGCCGAGGACGAAGCCGAAGGCGCAGCGGTGCTCGTACTGTGGCACCCGGCCAGGGCCAGGCCGGACAACCCCACGAGCCCGGTGAGCAGCGCCGCCGACCTGGCGCGGCCGGAAGCCGGCCGTGGCCCGCGTACCCGGTCCATGCGGGCTACTCCTCGAACCGGCCGCCCAGGTACCTGGCCAGGAAGCGCTCGGCCGCGGCGTAGAACTTCAGCCGGTTCTCCGGCTTGGCGAAGCCGTGGCCCTCGTCCGGGAACAGCATGTACTCATACTCGATCCCCGCCTCGGCCAGCGCGGCGACGATCTGCTCCGACTCGGCCTGCTTGACCCGCGGGTCGTTGGCGCCCTGGGCGATCAGCAACGGGATGCGGATGTCACGCACCCGGGACAGCGGCGAGCGCGACCACAGGAACTCCTGGTCCGTCTCCGGGTTGCCGACCCGCTTGTACAGCGCCGCCGCCATCGGCTTCCAGTACGGCGGGATCGTCTCGAGCAGGGT
>JBKQQQ010000144.1:0-7503 GCA_052144275.1 Streptosporangiaceae bacterium | reverse complement strand
GGCTGTACCAGCAGCTCCACTCGATGCTCGGCTCGCTCGGCATGCACCCCGGCCACCTGGCTCACCGGTTCGCGTACATGAAAACCGACATCCCCGTCGCCGGCTGCGCGCACCAGGCCGGGACCGTCCGGTTCGGCACCGACCCGGCCACCTCGGTGCTCAACCCCGACTGCCGGGCCCACGAGCTCGACAACCTCTACGTCGTCGACACCAGCTTCTTCCCGAGCATCAGCGCGGTCAACCCCGCCCTCACCGCGATGGCCAACGCCGTCCGGGTCGGCGACCACCTGCTCGAACGACTCGGCCACGGCTGAGGGCGTCTGTGACGAGCCGGGTCGGGAACGGCAGGAACGCCACCACGAGCAACAGGACCAGGTTGAGCGTGGCGGCGATGGCGAGCACGCCGTCGCTAAAGGCCGCCAGCCGGGCGGTACCCAGCGATCGGCGTCCGCGGGGCGTGTCTTGGTCAGCTGGCACGGCCGCCGTCTCCTTCGCGTCGGTCAACGGCGGCAATCCCCGTGGAGACAGGCCCTCCGATAGACAGCCGGGGATCGGTTTGCCCGGATGCGCGCGAGTGACGCAATCTCGCGTGGCCCCGTCAGCCCGTCGTGTATACCTCGTAGTTGACGTAGCCGGCCTCGTCGTCCCTGGCCGCCAGGGTGCGCCCGTCGACGGAGAATAGCGCCACCGACATCCGTTCGCCGAGCAGGGTGGTCTCGATGCGCCGGCCGTCGCGGATCTCGTAGGGGGTGACGACCGGGCGGTCGCTGAGGCCCATCAGCGACCGGTTGCCATCCGCGCCGTAGTGCAGGGTGGCCTCGAACCCGGTGATGAGGTTCACCGACCGCACCGTGCGGCCCACCGTCACGGCACGGATCTGGTCGTCGGTCATCGGATGGATGCCCCGGTCGGCGAGCTCGGCGACGGCGTACATGCCCGCGGCGGCCGTCCTGCCGGCGCGGTCACGTTCGCTGGGGGTGTACCACACGGGGGAGGTCCAGGCGCGCTGCTGGACGCTAGCCGGGACGGCTGTCGGGAGCGGCTTGCCGTGCCGGACGGCGTCGTAGGTGGACCAGCGCGGCGTCGGGATCTCCAGGATCCGCGCGTAGTAGACGCACGCCAGCGAGGGATCGAAGGCCGGGTCGGTCCAGGCCGCGGACAGCTCGGCCGCGCCGATGTCGTTGCGGTAGGTGGCGGTCGAGACGTCGACGGTGTCGCCGACCGGCGGCAGCGCGCCGCCGTGCGGGCCCGGTTTCCGGCCGCCGGAGGCGGCCACGTCGTACACCTTCTCGAACAGCATCCCCCGGTCGGTCCAGCACTTGACGATCTGGATGCGGTCCAGGTTGGCGCCCAGCGCGTCCTTGGCCGCATACGCCAGGAACGTCGGCGCGGCAGCCCCGCCCGGCCGGGCGGGCAGCTCGGAACCCATCGGCACGCCCCTGCGGTATCCGGCTGCGGCGAGGTCGCGCAGGTCGGCGTCGCCGAGGTCCCAGCCGCCGAACAGCCGGGGCGCCAGGCGGACCCCGCTGGTGGCGAACGTCTCGCGGCGGCGGAGCCCGTCGAACAGGGCGTCGCGGGTGTTCTCCTCCGCCCAGATCCCGGTGAGGCCGGCCGGGTTCAGCAGCGCCGAGGGGAGGCCGCCCTCGACCACGCCGAACAGGCGCAGATCGGCGGTGTCGTCGAGGTAGGCGTTCCCGCCGGTCCAGCCCTCGGCCTCGCTATTGCCTGGCGTGCCCGAATGGCCGTCGTTGCCGCCGACGAACCCGACCGGGAACGGGTTGACGCCGAGGCGCTCCTGCTGCCGCAGCCCTTCCTGCAGCCCGCCCCGGACGGTGCCCCACTTCATCTGGCCCTGGGCAGCGCCGGTCGCACCGGAGACCTGCTGGAACGCCTGGCTTGCGACGATCTCGAAGCCGGCGAACTGGTCATCGGGCGACACCGCTGGGGTCGTCTCGGAGGAGCCCTTGCTCTGGAAGATCTCCGTGAGCGGCTCCCACAGCGCCCGGCGCCGGGCGTAGGCCTCGTCGATCTCCCGGCCGTCGCTATAGCGGGGGTTGAACATCTGGCCGTTGCTGAAGTTCGCGTTGTGGGTGATCGCCACCGCGTTGCCCGGGCCCCCGGCGGCGGTCTCCAGCCAGTCCCACAGCTGCTCGGGATGGGTGGCCTCGTAGTTGCTCAGCGGCAGGTCCGGGACGTCGTCCCCGCGGAAGATGATGACCCGGTGGAAGTTGACCCCGCCCGGGGTGGGCGTCCACTCGAACCCGTTCAGCGTGGTGAACCGGCCAGGGTCGTTGTGGCTAGCCGCGATCTCCACGATCCGCCGCCAGATCGTCCGGCCCGCGTCGAGAACTTCCTTCAGCTCCCCGATAGGGAGCCGGGTGGGATCGGGGCGGACCATCCCGGAGATGACCACCTCCACCATGTCGTGGACGTTGCCGGCCCGGCCGTCCTCACCGGGCACCCGCGACGCGCGGTACCGGTCGACCAGCGCGCGGGCCTCGGGGTCCTCCGGGTCGTAGTCCGGGTCCACGATGAGCCCGTACTCACCCAGCCACTCGGCGTGCTCGGTGACCGCCGCGAAGTCCAGCGGCCGTGACAGGCGCGTCTCCTCGGCGTTGTTCAGCGACGAGCGGGCCGGCTCGCCCTTGGCGAAGCGGAACGCCTCGTCGGGGCCGTTCAGCGCCGCGATGACGAACGCGTCCAGCGACCAGGCGGTGTGCACGTGCAGTTCCCCGAAGTAGGGATGGCGCAGCGGGTTCGCGGGCGTGCTCATGCTCGTGTCCTCTCGGCGTGACCGTGCGGGTGAGATGCGTGGGCTGGTGAGTCGGCCAGGGACGGGTCGATCTCGACCTGATAGGAGTCGCGGACCTTCGCGTAGATGCGGTCCAGTGCCCCCGCGCGGCGCGCCGCGTCCAGGTTGGTCGCGATCCGGCCGGCCACCTCGGCGAAGTCCGGCACCCGGGCGGGCGCGCGGCGGGTCACGAACACCAGGTGGTAGCCATATGCCGAGGCCACCGGGCCGGACCAGCCGCCCAGATCGGTCTCGAAGAGCGCCTCGGCGAAGGCCGCCCCGAACCGGGCCTCCACCATGGACCGGGTCCAGTCACCGACCTCAGCAGGCATCGGCGGCGGATCGCCCAGCCCGCTCGCCCCGTCCTTTCCGCCGTCGCGCACGGCAGCCAGCGCGGCCGCGGCCGCGGCGTGCGCGCCGGCGCCGCGAGCGGCAACGCTGAAGAACACATGCCGGAACGAGGCCGACTCCCCGACGGCGTACTCCGCGCGGTGTGCGAGGTAGTGGTCCATCAGGTCGGACTCGGTGACCCCGGGCCCGTCGCGGAGTGCGAGCATCTCCATCTTCTGGACCAGGCGCCGCCGCACCACCAGGTCGTCGCGATCGAGCCCGAGCGCCAGAGCCTCCCGGTACAGGACCTCCTCGCGGACGAAGTCCGCTACTGACTGGTCCGACTCGGCGGCCGTGGGCGGCCTGCGCCACTGCCTGGCCAGATGCTCATCCAGCCACTGGCGCTTGGCCGCGGTCACCACGATGTGACGATCTGCCCCCGAGGCGCCCTCCAGCCGGAACGGGACTTGCTCCTCCTCGGCCTCGTCATGGTGAAATCCCACGGTTCGCACTCTCCTTTTGGTTGAGATGGCCCGGTGTGTCCACGTGCCCGGGACTCGTCGTGGATGAGCGAGCCGCTCTCAGCATGTTGCGCGGCTGTCTCCGGTTTGCTCACCCGGCGGGCAGGTCACCCGGGTGATTCCGGCGAGCGACCCTGGCCGGCCAGGTCGCCGGAATCGTGCGGCCCGAGCCTCGCCGACATCGATTCGATGTCGAGTCCCAAGTCGAAGAGCTCACGCAGAACTCCTAGCAGCTGTGACTGATCATGCAGGCTGCCGGTCAGCTCGGTGGTCCCGTTCGCGGCCCGGACCAACAGACCCCCGAATGCGTCACCGAATCGGTCATCGAGCTCGCCCGAGATGACGATCACACACCAGAAGCCTGACATGCCAGGAGCCTGGCCGATGAGCCGCCGCACAGCACCACCCGCCGGGGGCATTCACCCGGGTGGTTCTCCGGACTGGGCCGGCACGGTGGTGCGCGCTTCCAGCGCGGCCAGCTGATCGATCGCATCTTCCCGGGAGGCGACGCCGAGCTTGCGGTAAGCCGTCTTGAGGTGCGACTTCACCGTGTTGTGGGAGATGAACAGCTGCCCGGCGATCTGCCTTTGGCTCAGCCCTTCGGCGAGGAGCCCCAGAACGGCGATCTCACGATCGGAGAGCTGCTCGCCGAACTCGGTGGCATGGTGGTGCGGAGCGGCCAGCATCTGGCGCAGCCCCGCCGACCGCGCGGGCAGTGCTCCCGGATCGGGGAGCCGGTCCAGGATCTCATCTGCCCGGTCCAGACACAGCAGCGCCTCGGCGGTGTCCCCGAGCAGCCGCTGAGTCGCAGCGAGCAACACGTAGCCGTTGGCCAGCCACCCGCTTCGGGGGGCGGTGCCGAGGATCTCGATCGCCAGCTGGAACCGGTGAGCAGCGCCGCGCAGGTTGCCCCGGCGGCGTTCCCGTTCACCGCACGCCAGCTGCATGATCGCCCCGAAGGGTGACCGGTCCGCGCCGGCCCCGCCGAGCACGCCGAGGAGCCGGTCGAGCATGGGATCCGCACGGGAAGGGACGCCCAAGGACGCCTCCGCCAGAGCGAGGTTCGCGACCCCGAAGGCGAGCACGATCGGGTTGGCGTCCGGGATCTGCCCGACGGCCCGACGCAGGGTCGCCACGGCTTCGCCCGTCCGGCCCTGCAGGTACTGCGCCTGGCCCAGTCCGGCAAGCACGATCCCCTCCCACCCAGCCGTCGGGGCCGTCATGACGGCTCGCTGCGCGGCCGCCTCGGCGCGTGAGACGTTATTGACCCCGACGCTGGCTTCGGCGAAGTCCGCCCGGAATCCCAGCGGCAGTCCCTCAGCGTCCTTCTGGTCGGGTGGTCCGGTCCTGGCCACCGCGACCCACTCCACTGCCTCATCGATCCGGTTGTCCAGCGCTGCCAGGCAAGCCCGGACGTATGCCAGTTCGGGATCCTGCATCGCCTCCGGCCACGACAGCTGCGACAGCCACCGGCGGATCGCGGCCCAGCGACCCGAGGCGGCCATCACCTGCACCTGCCCGGCGATGAGCCGCGAGGCGGCGGCGACGTCGCGCGCCGCGATGGCGTGCTCCGTCGCGGTCTCCCGGTCGCCGGCCGCTTCGAGCCACCGTGCGGCCCGGCCGTGCAGGACCGGCACGAGGTCCGGCCGGGCACGGCTGAGATCCAGGCGGAGGGCTTCGGCGAACAGCTGGTGCTGCTCGTACCACTGCCCGGCGCTGTCGACGGAAATGAACACACTGGAGCGCTCGAGATCGGCGAGCAGCGCCCCTGACCCGGTCATGCCCGTGACGGCGTCGCACAGGGCGCCGTTGAGCCGGCCTAGCACCGAGACCTGGAGCAGGAACTCGCGAACCGGCGGTTCGAGAGCCCCCAGGACCTCCCTCGTCAGGTAGTCCACGACCGGGCGGCTTGCACCGGTGAACGACTCGATGAACGGCCCGCGGTCCTGAGCAGGCATCAACAGGGCGGCCAGCCGCAGCGGCGCCGGCCACCCCCCGGTCCGCTCGGACAGCCTGCGCTGCTCCAGCGCCGACAGGCCCGTGACCCCGACCCCAGAAAAGAAGCGGGAGAGCTCGGTGTCGTCGAAACGCAAGGACTCGGCACGCACCTCGACCAGGTCTCCCGACGCACGCAGCCTGGCCACGCCCAGGGCCGGGTCGGAGCGGGTCGCGACAACGAGCTGAACTCGCGGCGGGCGATAGCGGAGAAACACGATGACCTGGGCGTTGATCTCTGCCGTCTCCGCCCGGTGGAAGTCATCGAGGATGACGACCAGATCCCCGGTCCCCTCAGCCAGCTCATCGATGAGGACGGGCACTGCGGCATCAGCGACCCGGTCCGGGTTCGACCGCAGCGCATCAAGAGAACGGCCACCGACGGCGCTCTCGTGCTGGGCGATCGCAGCGATGACATGAGTCCACAAGCGCACCGGTTCAACGTCGCCCGGGTCGAGAGTCACCCAGGCGAACACAGTCGCCGCGTCGGTACCGGCCCATTCCGTGAGCAACGTGGTCTTGCCGAACCCCGCCGGGGCACACACCAAAGTGAGCGCCCGGCCGCGCCCTCGGCGCAGTTCGTCAAGCAGCTGGGGCCGGCGCACCGAGCCCCGCGGCAACCGGTTCGGGGCAAGCTTGGCCCGGATCAGCCCGGCACCGAACCCGTCCGGCGCCCGGCGTCCCGCGCCCGGCTCTGCTTCCCCGGCCACACGCCCTCCCCGATCCACCCACTCCCCGGCCTAACCGAGGGAAATTGCCCGGACGGGACACGGACAGCACCGACAAAAGCCGACGCAGCATTCGCACGGTTACGCGGGGGTCGCCTGCATCAGTCGGTGGACCGACCCTAAATTCGCCGGCGACCCACCCTGGGCGTGACGGCCGCCGCCACCACGGCCGTCTTCGCGACCGGCGCGCCGCGGCCAGGCGTGACGGCGGCGGCAACTACCGCGGTCTTGGCGACCGGCGCGCCGATGACGCCGACTCTTCCGACACGTGCTGGCCTGAGTGCCATTTTCAGTCTCCTACCCTTGCGGTTGCCTCGTCGGCCTCGATCGAGGCGATGATCGCCTGAAGGGGAATCCGCCCGTTGGCGATCAGCTGGCCGCCCGAACGCCGCACCGCTGATGCGAAGGGCGCGGCCCACAGGTTCTCCCAGATGAGCACTCCGGCCGTGCTTCCCGGATCCATCGCCGCTGCGAGGTGGTCGACGTCGTCCGCGGCCAGGAGTTCTGCCAGCTCGGCCTCAATGGCCTGCAGCTCTCCGAGTTCCCCGACATCGGACAGCTCCGTCGCCTCGACGCTGCCGTCCGCGTCCTTGGTGAGGATCAGCACATCAATCACGCGGATGGTGCCAGAGTCGACCAGCGCTCGCAGCTCGGCCGCCATCTCACCGGTGAAGCTGCTCGCTCCAGCCGGGAACTCGACGACGACGTAGTCGACGGGACCCAGTTCATCCAGGGATACCTCGGTCATCATCATTCCGTTCGTTGGCCCGGGCTGAGCTGCCGCGACGCGGAAATCTCGCGGGCCCTCCCGACCTTAGACGGACCGCCGCCGCGCCACGTCACCCGCAGGAGGTGAGTAACGGCCAGACGGCGGTCAATCACCCTCACCCGGCGCAGACAGATGGAAGCCCGTCCCGCCATCGCTGGCGCGCCCGGCGCTGGAAGCCGGACGCCCGCCCCCGCGGCGGAGCAGGGATTTGTTCCGGTAAATCTGATCCGCCCTCTTGACGCAGGCAACCCCCGCGCTTTACGTTTCGTGAAACACCGTTCGACGATGTCGAACACGTTTCGAGCAAGATCCCATCTCGCCGAAGGAGGTGAGACGCCCCGGCTGCGGCCGAGGGCGAACCGCATGGCA
>JBKQQQ010000143.1:0-8978 GCA_052144275.1 Streptosporangiaceae bacterium | reverse complement strand
AACGGGAGCGGCGGGCGGATCTTCAGCGTGCTGCCGTGCGGGCCGGTGGCGCTGATCAGCACGCGCCGCTCGCGCAGGCCGTTGACCACCCGGATCGCGGCGTCGCCGTCGGGCTCGCCGGTGCCGGGCTCGATGAAGTCGGCCGCGACGTACAGGCCGGCCCCGCGCACGGCGCCGATGCGGGGCGTGCCGCCGGCGATGCCCGCCAGCGTGTCGCGCAGGTAGCGGCCCACCACGCGGGCGTTTTCCCGCAGGCGTTCGGTCTCGATCACATCGAGGACCGCCGCCGCGGCCGCGATGCTGACCGAGTTGCCGCCGAAGGTGTTGAAATACCTGATCTTGTGGCCGAACTCCGCCAGGATCTCCGGGCGGGCGGCGACGCCGGCGATCGGCATGCCGTTGCCCATGGGCTTGCCCATGACGGCCAGGTCGGGCACGATGCTGTGACGCTGGAAGCCCCACATGGCCTCCCCGGTGCGACCGAAGCCCGGCTGGACCTCGTCGGCGATGTACAGGCCGCCGGCCTCGTGCACGGCGTCGACCACCGGCTTGAGGCATCCCGTCGGGTCGGGCTGGATCCCGTCGGAGGAGAACAGGCTGTCCGCGATGAAGGCCGCGAGCCTGACGCCGTGCCGGTTCATGTCGGCGATCGCCGTCCGTACCCGCGTGGCGAAGGCCTCGGTGTCCGCTTCCCCCGGCGGCGCTACCGTCCACACCGCCCGCCCCAGCGGGACCGCCGGGCCGAGGCTGGGCGAGATCTCGGCGGCGGCCGTGGTCACGCCGTGGTAGGCGTTGGCGGTGATGACCGTTCCCTCGCCGCCGGTGAAAAAGCGCGCGATGCGCAGCGCGAGGTCGACCGCCTCGCTGCCGGTGCAGGTGAACATGACGTTGCCGAGTTCGGCCGGGTACGTGCCGAGCAGCCGCTCGGCGTAGTCCAGGATGAGCTCGCTGGCGTACCGGGTGTGCGTGTTGAGGGTGGCCGCCTGGCGGGCGATCGCCTCGGTCACCCGCGGATGGCAGTGGCCGACCGACGGCACGTTGTTGTAGGCGTCCAGGTAGGCCTGCCCGTCCGGGTCGAACAGGTGCACGCCCTCGGCGCGGACGACGCGCACCGGGTTCCGGTAGAACAGCTTGTATGCCGGGCCGAGCAGGCTCGCCCGCCGCTCCACGATCCGGCGCAGTTCGGGATCGAGGGCATCGAGACAGGACATGTCGAAGCCGTTGACCATGGTCGCGGTGTCACGCATGGCAAGCCTCCTGGATGCGGGCGGCGATCTGTCCGGCCGGGATGTCCAGCCACCGGTACAGGTGTTCCCAGGCCCGGGGGGTGTTGCGCAGGATGTAGGCGCGGTTGTCACCGAACCGTTCGGCCCGCCATTCGCTGATGATGATCCGGGCCACGATACGGGCCAGGATCAGGTCCGGTAGCAGGCCGAGCTCGCCGTCGGTGAGCGGGGTCGTGGCGTGGTAGCCCGCTATCAGGTCCAGCGCGGGCGCGAGCAGGTCGGGTTCGTCACTGAGCTGGTAGGTGGCGGCGATGGCCACGTCGTTGACCAGTGCGGTCACGGTCACGTCGCCGAAGTCGATGATCCCGCACACCCGGCTGGCGTCGGCCGAGATCAGCGTGTTGTCCGGGCTGAAGTCGTTGTGCACGAGCTGGGTGCGCTGGGCCGCCAGCCGCGGCGCCACCTGCTCGGCGAGCCGGCCGAGCTGCTCGCCGAGCAGGCTGGTGCCGCTATCGTCCGGGCGGCCCGCCAGGAGCGGCCGCAGCTGCGGCAGCTGCGCGAGATCCCACAGCAGCGGCCGCCGCACCAGCGGGTCGTCGAACTCGCGCAGCGCCCGGCCGAGCCGGGCGAGGGTGACCCCGAGCGTCCGGCGCAGGGCGGGATCGGTGCGCACCGACCTGAGCAGCGCGCCGTCGAGGTAGGTCAGGACGTGCACCACGCGCCCGCGCAGCGGTCCGTCCGCGACGGCGGTCCACAGCTGCCCGTCGGCGGCGGGCAGCACCCGCGGCACGGGCAGCCCGGCGGCCACCGACTCGATGTGCCGCAGCACCCGGGCCTGGACGCCGACCACCCGGGGATCGGCTCGCGGGTGGGCGAACTTCACCACGTAGCGCTGGCCGTCGTCGGGCCGGAGCAGGAAGTTGTCGTCGGCCTCGCCCGGCAGCCCGGCGAGTTCGCCGGTCAGGCCGTAGCACGCCCGGATGGCTTCGGCCGCCTCGGGCGCGGTCACCGGCGCGGACGGCGTGAGCCGGGCCTCGTCCATGGGTGCTACATCATCTGCCAGTAGGTGGTGTAGTACTCGTGGGCGGCCCGGGCGATCGGGATCATCGTGACCGGCTTGCGGTCCGCGACGCCCTCGAACGTCATGGGCTGCGCGGCCGTCTGGCGGACCGAGGCCATCTCGAGCTGCGGCGTCAGCGTGCCCGGGTCACTGGCGTAGACGCCGCTCAGCACGACCGGGCCGTAGATCAGCGCCTGCACGGTCGGGTGGTCGGGCGTCGGCTCGACGGCCAGCTGCATCGGCAGCGTGACCTCGAGCAGGTCGCCCGTCCGCCACCGCCGCCGCAGCGCGATCCAGCCGCTCGGGCCCGCGCCGGGCAGGCCGCGCAGCAGCGCGCCGTTGAGCCGGACGGCCGGCGCTCCCGCCACCCACTTCGGCACCCGCACCCGCAGTGTCAGGGTGGCCGCGCCGGCCACCACGGACAGCCGGATGACCGGATCGTCGGGGAACCCCGTCGCCTGCTCCAGGACCAGCCCCTGGGACCGTACCTGCGACGGGATGTACAGGTTGACGTAGAGGCCGTCGGCGTCGCGGCTGTAGATGGTGTCGGCGAACTTGGCCTGGGTCTCGAGCCCGGTGGCGGTGTCGCAGGTGAACGTGTCCCAGTCGGTGGCGTACACGCCGGGGTTGCCCTGCGGGAAGTAGTTGAGCGGCTGGCGCTTGAACGCGCCGGACGACAGGCCGGTGTAGTAGCAGTTGAAGCCGTGCGGCGAGGTGGGGTCCTGCTCCCCCAGCATCTGGTTGAACAGGGTGCGCTCGTAGTAATCGAGCATGTCCACCCGGTCCGGCTGATGGAAATGCAGCAGCCTGGTCAGCTTGAGCATGTTGTAGCTGACGCAGTTCTCGCAGGTGAAGTTGGACAGCTGGGCCGCCACCACGTCGGGCGCCTGGAAGTGCTCGTAGTTCCCGACGCCGCCGATCACGTACACGTGGTGGCCGGTCACGATGTCCCAGAAGTTCTGGGCGATGTCGTGGTACTTGCCGCTGCCGGTCTCCTCCCACATCCGGACGCAGGCGATGATCTTCGGCGTGGTCACGTTCGCCTGCAGCCCGGGCAGGATGTCCAGCCCGTCAGCCAGCGGGTCGAGCACCATCGCGTGGTAGAAGCGCTGCGCCGTGGCCAGGTACCGCTCCTGGCCAGTGATCGTGTAGAGGTTGGCCAGCGCTTCGGGCAGCCCGCCGAATTCGGTCTGCAGGACCATCTGCATCTCGTCGTATGACAGCCGGGCGGTGCGCCAGCCCACCCAGTCGGCTAGCTTCATGGCGACGTCCAGGGCCTGGTCATCGCCTGCCAGCTGGTACTGGTCGATCATCCCGGCCAGGTACTTGTGGATCATGTAGTACGGCGACCAGACCGGCTTTCCCTGCTCCAGCCAGTCGAAGTACACCTCGGGGAACGCGGACAGGTAGCCGGGGTGAAACCCCGCCGTCGTGGCCCGGGCCTGGAGCGCGGCCAGCTGGCTGACTACGTAGCGGCCGCGAATTCTTGCGGCCTCGTCGTTGGTGTTGGCGTAGGTCAGCGCGAGGCCGGACAGCAGGTGCCCGGTCATGTGGCCGCGGATCTGCGAGTCCGGCGCCTCCCAGCCGCCGAGCGGCTCCGCTGCCGGCGGGAGGCCATAGTTCAGGCGGAAGGAGCGCAGCATGCGTTCGGGGTCGAGGAACAGCAGGTACGTGGTGTTCCTGGCCTGGTTCTGCCGGAACGGGCTGTCGAGTAGCCGCACTGCGCTCAGGGGCAGGGCGGCGGCGCGGCCCGACGTGCCGTCGGGCGCGTAGCCGCTGGGTTCCGGCGCGACGCTGGGTTCTGGCGGCGGGCTGGCGTTCGACAGGGTCCCGTCGGCGACGAGGGCCTGTTCGGCGATCAGCGCCCCGGCGCCGATACCAAATGCGGTCAGTGCCTGCCGCCTGCTCAGGGCTCGCGAGGCGCTCGGGGGGCTTTGGCCCTCCGAGGCGCTCGGGACGCTTTGGCCCTCCGGGCCGCTCGGGTCTTTCGGGCCGCTCGGGTCTTTCGGGCCGCTCGGGCCGCCGGCCGCCTTATTCACATCTGAGGTCCTTTGCCCGGTCAGCACTTCCCGGAAGATCGTACCCAGCGGTACCTATCCATGTAACCGTCCCGCGCCAGCGCCTTAGTTCAAGTCGGCCGGAGGAAGTTCTTACCGACTGCTTACGCGGGTCCCCGCGGTTGAGCCGCCGTCGGCGGCGGGCCGTAGTCCTGGGTAGTGGTCAGTGCACACGGCGGCCGAGATCACCGGGCAAATTTATTACACACCGCTCCCACGGCCCGGTGGTCGCTCGTCTCCCCCTATCCGTGCAAAAGGCGGTCGGGTGCACTGGCCACTTTCCCTTGCCGCCGTTTACCGTCCCAGGACGAGGGCGGTCAGGGCGGCCAGCGCGAAGGTCACCGCGGCGGCCCCGCCGTGCAGGGTGACGAGGCGGGTGCTGAAAGACGGCCCGGGCTCGTCCTTGGGCCGGCGGCGGGCGGCGCGGGTGTTGGCCGCAAACCAGCTCAGGCCCAGGCATACCGTGGCCGTCACCAGCCCGAACGCGATCCAGCCCAGCGGGCGGTAGTGCACGAACGTGTAGCCAAGCCAGAACCCGAGGCCGATGATCGCGAATGCCGGGTGGGCGAACTCCAGCAGCGACCGCAGCCCCGGCAGCACCGGTGCGCTCCTCGCCGCGACCAGCGAAGGCGGAGCGAACCGGTCCCGCGCCGCGCGGCTCTGCCGCTTGGCAGAGGCAGCCTGCGCCGCAGGGGCAGCCTGCGCCGCAGGGGCAGCGACTGAGACCGTGGCGGGTTCTTCGGCTTGAGCCGGTGGCGTGAGGCGGGCGCGGCTGAGGTTGCTGGTTACCAGCAGGGAGAACCCGGCGCCCACGGTGAACAGCCAGAGCACCAGTACCACGATGGCCATCCTCGCTCCTTTCCGCAGGCCCGAATGTACCCGAGCAACCTGAGCGGCCAGCGATCGCGGGAGAGAGCGCGACACCCTCCGGAGAGGGGCTAGGTGATGGCTCCGCGGCGCTCGATGATGTGGACGACGGCGAGGATGACGCCCACGGCACCCAGTCCGGCCAGGGCGAGGAAGGTGATCGCCTCGGCGTGGGCGGACACGTGCCGGAACGCGCCGAGCGCGGCGGGCCCGGGCAGCCGCCCGGCCAGGTTGAGGTAGAGCGTGCCGAACGTAGCCACGCCGACGAGCAGGCCGAGCTGGTTCACCGTGACGACCACCCCGGTCGCGTCCGCGGCCAGTTCGACCGGCACGCGCAGCAGCACCCGGGTCATCAGCGGGCTGAACGCGGCCGCCATCCCCGCGCCGCTGAGGCCGCCGATCAGGTAGATGCCCACTCCCCCGGTGCCGCCGTCGCGCAGCAAAGCGGCCAGGCCGGCCATCGCGGCCGCGAACGCGACGAAGCCCGTGACGATCAGGGCGCTGTGCGACCGGGCCGGCAGGCGCCGCCAGTTCAGGCTGACCAGGGCGAAGGTGGCGGCGGCCGGGGCGAAGGTCAGGCCCGCCCGGAGCGGGGAGTAGCCCAGGCCGTCCTGCAGGTGCAGCGCGAGAGTGAAGAAGAACCCGCTGAAGATGGTCATGACCGTGAACAGGGCGGCGATCGCGACGGGGACACCGGCCACCCGCAGTACCCGGCCCGGGATCAGCGGCGTGCCGCCGCCCCCGGCCACCCGCCGCTCGACGGCGGCGAAGGCGACGACCAGGGGCACGCTCGCGGCCATCAGGACCCAGCCCCAGGCCGGCCAGCGTTCGGGCTGGCCGAGCACGAGCGGGAGGATGAACGCGAGCACGGCCGGGGTGAGCAGGGCCAGGCCGGGCAGGTCGAGGGTCCGGCCGGGCTCGCCCTTGCCGTCCGGCAGCCCCCGGACGCCGGCCACCAGCAGCAGCACCCCGATGGGCACGTTGACCAGGAAGACCGGCCGCCAGCCGGAGTCGAACAGGTTGGCACTGATCAGCAGGCCGCCGACGAGCTGGCCCACCACCGCGCCGCCGGCCAGCACCGCGGAGTACCTGCTCATCGCGCGGGCCCGGGCCGGGCCCGCGTGGGTGCGCTGGATCAGGCTGAGCACCTGCGGGATCATCAGCGCGGCGCCCGCTCCCTGAACGAAGCGCAGCGCGATCAGCAGGCTGGCCGTGCCGGCCATCCCGCAGCCGAGCGAGGCGAGCGTGAACAGGACCAGCCCGGCCAGGAACACCCGCCGGTGGCCGAGGATGTCGCCGAGCCGGGCGCCGGTCACCAGCAGCACGGCGTAGGTGATCGTGTAGCCGGCCACCACGAGCTGCAGCCCGGCCCCGGAGGCACGCAGGCTGGCATGGATCGACGGGGCGGCGACGTTGACGATGGAGGCGTCAAGCACGGCCATGAACTGGCCGATGAGGACGACGGCCAGGACGAGACCGGGACGCACCGAGCGTTCGCGGCCGGCTCGCAGGCCGGCGCGGGCGTCACGGGTCAGGATGTTGGTCATGTCACCAAGCCTGACGCAGTTCTTATCCAGGTACCAAGACACTGGTTATCCTGGTACTAGCAGCACCTGGCAGAGACGGGAAATAAAGGCCACGATGGAAAAATGAGCGAGACGGAATGGCGCGGCACGGCCTGGACTACCCCCCGCGAGCCAAAGGGCCGCGACGCCGACTGGCCTACCCCCGCGAGCCAAAGGGCCGCGGCGCTGCCTGGACTGAGGAGCGACGAAGGAGCGACGAGGGAAGGCAGCGCCTCGAAAGCGGCCCGGAGGCAAGCGGGAAGGCACCTTGAGCTGGCGGCATTCCTGCGCAGCCGGCGGGAGCGGATCACGCCGGAAGACGTCGGCCTGCCAGGCGGGCACCGGCGCCGGACCGCCGGACTGCGTCGCGAGGAGGTCGCGCAGCTGGCCGGGGTCGGCGTGACCTGGTACACCTGGCTGGAACAGGGCCGCCCGATCCGGGCCAGCGTCCAGGTGCTCGAGGCGGTGGCCAGGACGCTGCGGCTGGACGCGGTCGAGCGCCAGCACCTGTTCCGGCTGGCCGAGGCGCCGGATACGGCGACCGCCGGCGACGGCGGCCCGCGGCTGCCGCCGCAGATCCAGGCCATCCTGGACGGGCTGAACCCGATGCCGGCCAGCGTGGTGACGGAGCGGTTCGACATCCTCGCCTGGAATGCCGCCTACGCGGTGCTGATCCCGCGCACCGCCGAGGATCCGCCCGCGGCGCGGAACACGCTGCTGTACTGCTTCACCAGGTCCGAATGCTGCAGCGCGATCGAGAACCGGGCCGACCAGCGGGCCGCGATGGTCGCACAGCTGCGCGCGGCCTACGGGCACCACGTCGGCGACCCGGCCTGGACCGGATTCATCCGGCGGATGGAGGCGGCCAGTCCCGAGTTCGCGGCCATGTGGGCGACCCAGGACGTGGCGCAGCCGGCCTACTACGCCAAGGTGTTCCGGCATCCGCTCTACCCGCGCCTGGAGATGACCTCCACCAGCTTCGCGGTGCAGACGGCGCCGGGCACCCGGATGGTGGTCTACGCCCCCGACAACGAGGCCACCCGTGTGGCGATGGAGCGGCTCGTCGCGGACCCGGTCCAGCACCACTTCCCCTGCTGGCCGGCCCACCAGGCGCGCGCCGACGATCTCGTGCCGGCTTAAGGGCCCGGTGTAGAAGCAATCGGGTCCACGTGGTCCAAGCCGCGGAAAATGTTCTATGGGCGTTCAAAATAACTCTGAGTCACCATTTTGGCGTTCGCTGTGCGAACCAGCGGCTGACGTCCTACGATAGATAATGCTGTAGGTACAGGTTGTCACTAAATGATCTTTCGGGACACCGGAAGAAGCACTGCTACCTGATTCCCGACGCCGCCACGCCCTGTTACCCCGTCAGCTGCGCGATCCGCGAGCACGGATGGTGAGCAGGAACCATGGTCCGTTCGGAATGATTGTGGTTTTCCTGTGTTCTCTGGGGTAGCGCGCTACGGAGGAGCAGTTCAAAAGGGGAACTATGACGCCGGTTATTGGCATTACCACATACGAGGATCAAGCGTCCTGGCGCGGCTGGTCGGCCCGGGCGGCGATGCTCCCCTACGTGTATGTGGACGCGGTACGGCGCAGCGGGGGGCGGGCGGTCATGCTGCCGCCCGGCGGCGACGACGAAGAGGCCCGCGCCACGGTGGCGAGCCTGGACGGCCTGGTGGTCACGGGCGGGCCGGACATCGACCCGGCCAGGTACGGCGCGTCGCGCCACCCGCGGACGCAGGCTCCCACGACGCTGCGCGACGCCTGGGACCTGGCGGTGACCAGCCACGCACTACGGCTGGGCGTGCCACTGCTCGCCATCTGCCGCGGCATGCAGGTGCTGAACGTCTGCCGGGGCGGCACGCTGCACCAGCACCTGCCCGACCTGGTGGGACACGGGCGGCACGACGGGCCGCCGAACGGGTTCGGCCTGCATCACGTGCGGATCAGCCCGGACAGCATGCTGGCCGGGATCTTGCCCTCCGAACCCGAGGACGGCTTCCTTGACGTGCCCACGCACCACCATCAGGCGGTCGACCTGCTCGGTGACGGGCTCAAGGTGGCGGCCTGGGAGGAAGACGGCACGATCGAGGCAGTCGAGGCCGGGCCGTCGGAACTCGGCGGGATTTCGGGCTTCGTGATCGGCGTGCAATGGCACCCTGAGCAGGGCAGCGACCCTCGCCTGTTCACCGCGCTCGTC
>JBKQQQ010000142.1:0-7069 GCA_052144275.1 Streptosporangiaceae bacterium | reverse complement strand
TGGCGCCGAACCCGGGGGAGTTCGGGGCCGGGCTGCTCGTCGCCGAGTCGTACGCGATGGCCGTCGAGATACTCGCCGCGGTGGAGTGCGTCCTGGCCGGCGAGGGGCACGCGGTGCGGCAGCTCGGCGCCGGGCTGATCGAGCGGGCGACCCGGCTGCCTGGCGGCTCGAACCCGGCGGCAGAGTTCGCCGACCTGCCGACCCTGGCCGAGGTGTACGTGCTCGGGCCGCTCGAAGTGCTGGCCGACGGCCCGGCCGCCGCCGCCCTGCCGGCCGAGATCACCAGGTCGTTGCGCGAACGCTGGCGCGGCGCGTGCGCCGCCTACCCGCCCGCCGCCGCGTTCGCATCCGCCGCCGCCGAACTTGTCGGCTGGCCCTTATTCGGTCCGCTCTTGTCGGCTGGCCCGCGGAGCCGCCTGCCTCCTGGCGCCGCCGTGACCGCTCACGGGTTGCTCACTGTCTGATCATGAATCTTTATCGACGTAAATCCTGCATAGATAGACATCGTTTATCTAGCTACACTAAGCTCATTCATGGTGCTCACGGATCCGGGACGGGTAACGCCCTGGGTGAGCGATAAGGGGTGGATGAGGGGAGGACCGCAGAGGCCTGAGTGGCCGACGTCGCGGGAGGAACGCGCGTCGAACGCTCCGGTCGGCGGAAGGGTCGTGAGGGATGAATACAACTTAGCCAAAGGTCATGCGATGCGTGATCGCATCGCCGTCCCGTGAACGCCCGCGTGGCCGCTGGGCGGCACCCCAGCCGCTCCCGGCCCCGGGCAGCTGGCATTTATTTCGCTAGCCAAAGGGTCGCATTTAATTTCACCGCGCTTTAGCGAGATATGTGCCGCACGTTTGCCGATGGTCGGCCATAGCTCGCTGCGACTCGCGGCTGATCCGGCGCTCCCGGCCAGCTGCATCCTCTCCAGCCGGTCACGGCACGTCGCCCGTGACCCCTAGGACCCCAGGTGGCGGCCGCCATGGCCCTGACGGAGCCGGCCGTCACCTGGCAAACCTGCGGAGGGATTTGCCATGAACGACATCGCCAGCCGTACGTTGCTTGACGGGAAGGACCTGGACGCGGCCATCGACCGCGCGGAGTTGCTGGCCCGGGTCGGCTCGTGGGGTCCGTGGGGCCTGCGGCCGCTACGGTTAGCGGCCACCCTCATCTGACGCGCCGATCAGCTGGCACCCTCGTTTTGTCATAGGGGTGCAGCATCATGTCGCCAGACGGCGGTACCGTCCGCAAAAACCCTGGAGGCGATGATGACGGCCGGTTTCATGCTGGTGATCGACTGCGCCGACCCCGACCGGCTGTCCCGGTTCTGGGCCGCCGCCCTGGGGTACGTGACCGAGCCGCCCCCGGTCGGCTGGCCCAGCTGGGACGACTACTGGCGCAGCATCGGGGTGCCCGAGGAAGACCTCGGCGTCGGCGAAGACCGCATCGTCGACCTGGACGGCCGCGGCCCGGGGATCTGGTTCCAGGTGGTGCCCGAGCGCAAGGCGGTCAAGAACCGGCTGCACATCGACATCCACGCCAGCGGCGACGAGCCGCACGCCGGGCAAAAGCTCCCGCTCGAGGTCCGCAAGCAGCGCGTCGACGCCGAAGCCAGCCGGCTGGCCGCCCTCGGCGCCACCCAGGTCGGCGTCCTGTTCACCGAAGGCCTCGACCACTACGCGATGGCGATGCGCGACCCCGAAGGCAACGAGTTCGACATCAACTGAGCGGCACGGCACCGGGGCCAGCCGCGTTCCCGCCGCACCCGTTTCTACAAGGCGTTTTCTGGGCGCTGGAAGACCTCGACAGCCGCTGGGGTGACCTGTACGACCTCGCGTTCCGCGGCGGTCAGTACCTTGCCCGCCGGGCTGACGGCACCGGTAGGGCGCTTACCGCGGCCACCCCGGAGGATCTGGACGCGGCGATCAGGGCTGACCAGGCCGCGCGCTGAGGTTCACCTCTGGCCGGCAATGAACGTTCCCTTTCCGACCCTGGAGACCACCAGGCCACGTTCACGCAGCTCCCGCATCGCGCGCCGGACCGTCTGGTAGCCGATGCCCCACTGGTCGGCCAGGTCCCGTTCAGCGGGCAGCTTCTGGCCGGGTGCCAGCTGGCCCGCCGCGATCTGGGCGGCCACGTAGTCGGCCGCCTGCTCGTACAGCGGCACGGCCGACTCCGGGTCGAAGGCGGGTCGATCGGATGCCACATGATCACCGTATCGCCGCTGCTAGCTGCGGAAATACTCCTATCGCTTCGCATCGCCTCGCATCGCTATGCGAAGCGATGTAGTTTGTAGAAATGACGAGCGACTGGGCGGGACCTCTCGATGCGCTGCGCTGGCATTGGGGCGACGCGTACCTGATCAGCTTCTTCGAGCCGGACCAGTGGGTGGCGCAGCGCCGCGACAACCGTGAGACGCTCCGCTCGGACAGCCCGGTGGACTTGCGTGACCTGATCTACGCGGATTACACCGCGCGGCCGGTGTCCAGGGACGTGGCCGGAGCGGAGCGCCCGGAGATTCCTAGCTGCCGGTTCTTGCCGGAGGGCTAGCAAGACGGGATCGTGCTCCGGGCGCCGGCCGCGTGGCCGGCCCGCTTACGCCTCCCGCCGGAGGGCCCGCCCCGGCACGATCCCCCCAATGCTGTGCCCGGTGCGCGCCCCGTGCGGCCGACTGACGGCCGTTTCTGCTTGCGCTGCCAGTTGTTGGGCAACTGACCCGGCGCCAGGACCGGCACGCCGAACGGATGTCAGCGGGATGTCAGGGAGCGTCAGCGGGATCTGGGTGAGGTGTCAGGGGCTCGTCCCAGCATGGTGGCATGACGTACTCAATAGTTACTGAAGGGCTGGTCAAGCGGTTCGACCAGACCCGGGCGCTGGACGGGATCGACTTGCTCGTCCGCACCGGCTCGGTATTCGGCCTGCTGGGCCCGAACGGCGCGGGGAAGACCACGGCGGTCCGGATCCTCGCCACGCTGGTACGGCCGGACGGCGGGCACGCCACGGTCTGCGGCCACGACGTGGTCAGCCACGCGCACCAGGTCCGGCAGCTCACCGGGCTGACCGGACAGTATGCGTCGGTCGACGAGACGCTCACCGGACTGGAAAACCTCATGCTCATCGGGCGGCTGACCGGCCAGTCACGGCCGGCGGCCCGGAGCCGGGCGCGGGACCTGCTGGCCTCCTTCCGGCTCACCGACGCCGCCGACCGGGCGGTCAAGACGTACTCCGGCGGCATGCGCAGGCGCCTGGACCTGGCCGCCAGCCTGGTCAGCCGGCCGCGGGTGCTCTACCTGGACGAACCGACGACCGGGCTCGACCCGCGCAGCCGCAACGAGATGTGGGACGTCGTCCGCGGCCTGACGGCGACCGGGGTCACGGTGCTGCTCACCACCCAGTACCTGGAGGAAGCCGACCTGCTGGCCAGCGAGATCGCGGTCATCGACCACGGCACGGTCATCGCGACCGGGACACCGACCGAACTCAAGGCCCGCACCGGCGCGCTGACGCTGGCCGTGCGGCCCGCCAGCGCGGCCGACGTGCCCGCCGTGCTGGCGGTGGTGGCCGGGTTCACCCGCACCGAACCCGAGGTCCGCAACACCACGGTGACCGTGCCGGTGAGCGGCGAGGACGTGATGCCGGCCGTGGTGCGGCGGCTCGACGACACCGGCGTCACCGTGGCCGAGCTCACCCTGCGCGGGTCCAGCCTCGACGAGGTGTTCCTGTCGCTGACCGGCCGCCGGACCGAAGAACTTGAAGGGAGCGCGGCATGACCACGGTAAGCACCGTTATGGATAGTACGGTTTCGGATAATACGGAGGATCTCGGGGCGCTGGCGCCGCGGGTGGGCCCGCTCGAGGGGCTGCGGCAGACGTTCTCGCTGAGCTGGCGGACGCTGGTGCAGATCAAGCACAACCCGGCCGAGCTGATCGACTTCAGCATCCAGCCGGTGATGTTCCTGCTGCTCTTCACCTACGTGTTCGGCGGTGCCATCGGGGGCTCGCCGCACGCGTACCTGATGTTCGCGCTGCCCGGCATCATGGTGCAGAACTCGCTGTTCACCACGCTGAACACGGCGACCGGACTGTCCACGGACCTGGAGAAGGGGTTCTTCGACCGGTTGCGCTCGCTGCCGATCGCCCGGTTCGCCCCGCTGTCCGGCCGGATCCTGGCCGACCTGGCCAAGCAGACCTGGGCCCTCGTCATGCTGCTGGTGATCGGGACCATCCTGGGCTTCCGGGTCGGCACGGGGCCGCTCGGCGTGCTGGCCGCGTTCGGCCTGGTGCTGGTGTGCACGCTGGCCATCTCCTGGGCCCTGGTCCTGGTGTCGATGCTGGCGGCCAACCCGGAGAAGGTGCAGATCTTCGGCTTCGTGGTGCTGTTCCCGATCACGTTCACCAGCGACGCGTTCGTCCCCACCGCGTCGATGCCGGGCTGGCTGCAGGCCTGGTCGAAGGCCAACCCGGTCTCGCTGATCTCCGACGCCATGCGCGGGCTCATGGTGTCCGGCCCGGCGGCCCGGCCGGCGGTCGAGTCGCTGCTGTGGGCGGCGGCGTTCACGGTCGTGTTCGCCCCGCTGGCGGTGCGGGCGTTCAAGCGCCGGGTGTGACGAGAGCGGCCAGTGTGTCCAGGGTGGCACACTGGCCGCGCCGGTAGGCGGCGCCGTAGCCGGCCTCGCCGAGCACGGACCGGGCCTCGTCCGCCACCCTTTTTTCATCTATGACCGAACGGTCCTCGGTACCCCGGATCGCCACGCTCGCTCCGATCAGCTCGGCGGCGCGCTCCGGGTCGGCTTCGCGCAGCGCCAGATCGGCCAGCCCGGTCAGGGCCTCGGCGATCACTGGCGCGTCGGCCGAGGACCGGGCCGCCGCCAGCGCCTGGGCGTGCCAGTCGCGGGCCGCGTCCAGGTCGCCGTCGGCGCCGGCCAGGTAACCGAGCCCGGTGGCGGCCACGGCGCGAATCTGCTGGGCCACGTTCGCCGCGCTGGCCAGTTCGACCGCCCGGACCAGGGCCTCCCGCGCGGCCTCGGGCTCGCCGTCCAGGCGGGCCAGGTCGCCTGCGGTATAGGTGGCGAAGGCGATGAGCTCGGCCAGGCCTACCCGCTCGGCATCAGGTTGCGCGCGCGCCAGCTCGGCCCAGGCCGCCTCGCGCTCACCCAGCAGCCACAGCTCGCGCACCATGAACAAGCGGAACTGCACCTCGTCTTCCGTGCTGCCGAATGCGGCGGCAAATTCCCTGGCCTGCCGGTAGTGGCCGACCGCGGCGGCGTGCTCGCCCCGCCATCCTTCCAGCATGGCCAGGCCGCTGAGCGCGACCGCCTGGCCCCACCGTTCCCCGAGCGTGGCCAGGATGCCGGCCCCGGCCAGGAAATCCGCTTCCGCCTGGGCGTGCTGTCGGCCCAGGTTGAGCGCCGCATGCGCGCGCAGGATCCGGGCTATCGCGTTCACCCACGGATGCGGGTGACCGGCCGCGTCGTCCAAGACCTCGGGGGGGACCGGGCTGCGGTCCGGGTCGGCCGCCCCGAACAGGCGGCTGAGCGGGCCGATCAGCGGCATCATCGGGCTGACCGGGGCCGGTACCCGGGCGGCGAGTTCGGCGGCCCGGCGGAGCCAGCCGAGGCCCGTTTCGTGCCGCGACGTTTCCATGGCGAGCTGCGCGCCCATCGCGTAGGCCACGGCCAGCCGTTCGGTGTCCTCCGTTTCCGCGGCGCCGGGGACGCCGACCGCGTCGGCGATCAGCTCGGCCCCCTCGATCTTCATGCTGCGCAGCGACCAGTACCAGCCGAGCGCGGCGGCCAGCCCCACGGCGGTCCCTGCGTCGCCGGCCGCGACCGCGCCGCGGATCGCCGCGTGCAGGTTGTCCTGGTCGGCGGCGAGCCGGCGCAGCCAGTCCAGCTGCTCCGCGCCGAGCAGGTGATCCTGGCTCGCCTCGGCCAGCCGGGTGAAGTACCGCGCGTGCGCCGCGCGCAGCTGCTCGCGCTCTCCCGCCTCGGCCAGCCGCTCCTGGCCGTAGGCCCTGATGATCTCCAGCATCTGGTACCGGGCACCGTCCGGCCCGTGCCGCACGGTCAGCAGCGACTTATCCGCGAGCGCGGTCAGCAGGTCAAGGATCCATTCCGCGCGCAGGCCCCCGTCGCCGATGGCTGGGTCGGCGCAGACCTGCCCGGCCGCCTCCAGGGTCGCGCCGCCGGTGAAGACCGAGAACCGGCGCCAGAGCGCGCGCTCGGCGTCGTCGAGCAGGTCCCAGCTCCAGTCCACGACGGCGCGCAGCGTCTGGTGCCGGGGCATCGCGGTCCGGCTGCCGCCGGTCAGCAGCTGGAACCGGTCATCCAGGCGGGCCGCGACCTGCTCGGGGTCCATGGTGCGCATCCGCGCCGCGGCCAGCTCGATGGCCAGCGGCATGCCGTCGAGCGCGCGGCAGATCCTGGCTACGGCGGGTGCGTTGCCCGCGGTGACCCCGAACCCGGGCCGGACCGCGCGGGCCCGCTGGGCCAGCAGGCGAACCGAGGCGAAGGCGTCCAGGCCGGTGGCTGTGTCAGTGTCCGCACAGGCACGCACCCCGGCCCGTTCGGCCGAATCGAACGACGATACGGCGGGATCCGGGGGCAACGTGAGCGGGCCCACGGTCCAGAGGGCCTCGCCGGTGATGTTCAGCGGCTCGCGGCTGGTGGCCATGACGCGGACCTGCGGGCAGGCGGCCAGGACGCGGTCGGCCAGCACGGCCGCGGCGGCCACCAGGTGCTCGCAGTTGTCCAGCACCAGCAGGGCCCGCTGGCCGGCCAGCGCGGCCAGCAGGCGGCCGAGGGCGTCGGCCTGCTCGTCGGCGAGCCCGCCGAGGGGCCCGCGCGCGGCCAGCAGCGCCTGCTCGCGCAGGCCGAGCGCGGCCAGCACCGCCGAGGGGACCTCGGCGGGGTCGGTGACCGGGGCCAGCTCCACCAGCCAGACGCCGCCGGGCATCGCGTTCAGCTCCGCCCGGGCCGCCTCGGCGGCCAGCCGGGTCTTGCCCGCCCCGCCCGGGCCGGTCAGCGTGACCAGCCGGTGAGCGCGCAGGAGCGCGGCGACGCGGGCGAGTTCGG
>JBKQQQ010000141.1:0-2639 GCA_052144275.1 Streptosporangiaceae bacterium | reverse complement strand
AACCCCAGCTCAGAGCACGTAACTCAATATTCGAGCGGCACACCGCTGGGTGCACGGCGAGCTGACCCGGCTCGGGCACCGGATCAGTGATGCGGCTGTCCGCCGGATCTTCCGCGCCCGGCGGTACCGGCCTGCTCCGCGCGGCCTGGGTACGTCCTGGCGCGCCTTCCTGCGCGCTCAGGCCCAGGGCCTGCTGGCGTGTGACTTCTTTACGGTCGTCACGGCCTTCCTGCAGCGTCTGTACGTCCTGTTCGTCCTGGAAATAGCGACCCGCCGGGTGCATATCCTAGCCGGAGTTTCCGGGATCAGGCGGTGCTGAACCGTTGTGGTTGTGGTTAGGGGCGGGCTGATCTGAGCTTATGGCTGACGATGGGTCGGCTGGTGGTGTATTACCCATATGTGGCGTCGGTGGTGGGTAAGAAGCGCGGCGGGTCCACGTACTACTACCTGGTGGAGTCCGCCCGGGTCGGCGGGAAGCCGCGGATCGTGTCGCAGGAGTACCTGGGGACTGCGGAGGAACTGGCCGCGGCGATGCGCGGCGGCGGGCTCGGGCTGCCGGACCGGGTGCAGCACAAGGACTTCGGCGTGGCCGCGGCGGCCTGGGGGATGCTGGAGGACATCGGCGTGGCCGGCCTGATCGACGCGGCGGCCGGGCCGCGGCGGGGGGACGCGGGCGCGTCTGCCGGGACGTACCTGGCGCTGGCGGCGCTGAACCGGCTGGCCGCGCCGTGCTCCAAGCTGCGGTTCGCTGAGTGGTGGGCGACGACGGCGGCGCCGCGGTTCACCAGGATCCCGGCCACGGTGCTGGATCACCGGCGGTTCTGGGACGCGATGCACGCCGTCACGCTGGAACAGCTGGAGGCGGCCGGACAGGCGATCACGCTGCGGGCGGTGGAGATGTCCGGGCTGGACTGCTCGTCGGTCGCGCTGGACATGACCAACTTCGCCACCTTCATCGATACGCAGAACAAGCGGGCGCCGGTCGCGCAGCGCGGCAAGGCTAAGCAGAAACGCTCCGACCTGCGGCTGGTCGGGCTGGGCCTGGTCGTCACCAGGGACGGCGGGATCCCGCTGACCTGGCACGCCTACCCCGGCGACAAGCCGGACGTCACCCAGTTCCCGGATATGATCACCCAGCTGCTAATCCGGTATCAGGCGGTCTGTGAGCGGGCCGGGGTCGCTGCGGAGGCGGCCGGCATGACCGTGGTGTTCGACGCCGGGCAGAACAGCGAGGCGAACTTCACGCACCTGGCCGACGCCGGACTGAGCTGGATAGGGTCGGTGCCCGCCTCGGACTGCCCGGACCTGCTCGCCCTGCCCGCGTCAGCGCGGAGCATCGTCGATGCGGACCGGTTCGGGCAGCTGACCGCCTACGACACCCGCCGGCAGGCCTACGGCGCCGGGCGCCGCGCCATCTTGACCCACTCCCCGGAACTGCACCAGGCCCAGGCGGCCGGGTTCGAGGGCACCACGCTGGCCAAGGCCGGCAAGAAACTCGACGAGCTGGCCGCCACGCTGGCCCGTGGCAAGACCCGCCGCCCCCGCGACAAGGTCGAATCTGAGATCACCGCGATCACCGCCAAGCCGTGGGTGCGCCGCGTCATCACCTGGCAGCTGACCGGGGACCAGCCGAGAGACTTCCGCCTGACCTGGCACGTCGACGCCGCCGCCCGGGCGGCCCTGGAAGAGGAGATCTTCGGCAAGCACGTGCTGATCACCGGCCACGACGACTGGCCCGCCGCTGAGGTGATCGCCGGCTACCGGTCCCAGTCCGAAGCCGAGTTCGCCTTCCGCCAGATGAAAGACACCCACGTGGTGTCGTTCTCCCCGATGTTCCACTGGACCGAGCACAACATCCGCGTCCACGTCTTCACCTGCGTCCTGGCCCTGCAGATCGCCCACCTGATGCGCTTGAAAGCCCGCCGCGCCGGGCTGGACCTGTCCGTCCGCGAGCTGCTCCGAGAACTCGCCGGCATCGGCGAGACCGTCCTGCTCTACAAAGGCGACCGCGGCCGGCCCCGCGCCCACCGCATGCTCACCGAAACCACGCCCGTCCAGGACAAGCTCGCCCGGATCTTCAGTCTCGACCGCTACGCGCCCAGACGCTGACATGGGTAATACGCCAAACCAGGCCGTGCGTACCCCTGACCAGCACAAACAAGACCAAGATCAATTTAGCCCGGAAACTCCGGCTAGCGAGTCCGGGCACCAAGCGATCCCAGCAGCGATGTACGCACACGCCGCCATGCAGGCGCCCGAGCTCGGACGACCTTGCTGAACGGTGCGGTCGGAGATTGCCATGTGGTCACGGAGCGTAGCCGATCCATGGGATGGCACGCGCGTAGAACCGCCGTTCGGTAGTGCGTCCTGAAAGGGGAGTGAGGCGATGTAGAAGGTCGCCGGCACGAACCGTGCTGTGCCAGTGATGGAGGTAGGTCCTCCGGGTTCGCCGTGCAGGCGGGGAGCCCAGACCACCGCAAGCTGCGCCGGTTAAGGGCCGGGGTGGTGAGCGTTGCGGGGAAAGGCCCGCTGTCAGCGGGTCAGGTGTGCGGCGAGAAGACGAACGTGTGTGAACCACTGCTGACGCATCGATAGGCGGAACGATGGCATCAAAACCGGGGAGGCGCATAGTTCCCGGG
>JBKQQQ010000140.1:0-3793 GCA_052144275.1 Streptosporangiaceae bacterium | reverse complement strand
TCGGACTCGGCCAGCAGCCGCAGGTAGGTTTCCGCGCGCTCGCGGTTCATCCCCTCAGTGTCCCCCCGGGCAGCCCTTGGGCCTTGGCTGGTCGCTCTCTATCCGGTGGCTGGAAGCGGCCAGGGGTGGGGGAAACCCCAGGACGCGACGGGTGCTAGCCGCATTCCGCTGGTCTGCCTGAGGTCCGTACCGTTTCAGCAGGAGTTGACCGAACGTCCGGAGGGCATGATGGCCACAGATAGCCAGGCTGAGATCGCCGCCTCGGTGGCCGCCCTGCAGGACCTTGGCCCCGGCTATGACCAGGCACTGGCCGTGGGTCTGGTGGAACGCATCGGCGCGGACATCGACAAGCGGATCGCGGCCGAGATCGACAACCGGGTCACGGCGGAGGTGGACAGCCGCATCCTGGCCCAGCTGGACCGGTACGCGGGCTGCAGGCACCAGCGCCGCCGGGCCAGACGCATGATCCGGGCCGAACGGCGCACGATCCGGGCCGAGCGGGCCGACCGCCCCGGCCGGCAGTCCCTCATGCTGGCCCTCGGGTCCATGCTGGTCACCCTGCCGGTGACCGCGATCGTGCTCAGGGGGTCCCCGGGCGTCGCCGCCATCATGCTCATGGCCCTGATCTGGGTCATCGTCGGCATCATCAATGTGGCCTATGCCATGCGCAAGCACCCGCCGCAGTAGCCGCAGCACGCCAAATCCCAAAACCAGGGCGAGTCCGCCGACTCACGATCGAAGCGACGATCCAGCTCCCCGATCACGCGAGACCCGTCCGGGAACTGCACGAGGGAGTCGCGGGTACGGTGCCACAACCATGCGTCCAAGGCGCCTGCTAGGGAGCCGTTTGGGCGAGGACTTCCAGGATCTGCTGGCCGTATCTGGCCAGCTTGGTCTCGCCCACGCCGTTGATGAGGCCGAGACCGGAAAGCGTCGACGGCGGCGTCGCCGCGATCTGCCGTAGGGTCGCGTCGTGGAAGATCACGTACGCCGGCATGCCCTGTTCCTTCGCGACCGCCGCCCGCCAGGCGCGCAGCCGCTCGAACAACAGCTCAGCCTCCGGTGTCAGTTCGGGCGCAGGACCAGGCGACTTACCCCGGGCCGAGCCCGCGGCGCCCCCGGCCCCGGCCCCAGCCCCAGTGCCGCCCCCAGCCGCGGCCCCGGTGCCGGCCTTCGCGCCCCGCCCGCTCCGCGCCGCAGGCGCAGCCGCTGGCCGGGGAGCGTCCCGCCGGAACAGGACCTCCCGCTCGCCGCGCAGCACCTCTCCGCTGAGGTCGGTTAGCGCCAGCGTCCCGTGATCGCCCTTGACCGCGAGCAGCCCGGAGGACAGCAACTGCCGGACCACGCCCCGCCACTCGCCCTCGCTGAGCTCGCCGCCGATGCCGAAGACCGGCAGGGAATCGTGCCCGTACGAAAGCACCCGCGGCGTCTTCTTCCCGAGCAGGATGTCGATCGGCTGTCCCGCGCCGAAGGAAGGCCCATTCAGCCGCCCCAGCCGCACCACGGTCGAGAGCAGCTTCTGCGCCGCCACCGTGCCGTCCCAGACCGAAGGCGGCGCCAGGCAGGTATCGCAGTTCCCGCACGCCTCCGCCTCGGTCTCGCCGAAGTACGCCAGCATCTGCCGGCGCCGGCAGCCCGCCGTCTCGCACAGGGCGAGCATCGCGTCCAGGTGCGCCACGAGCCGGCGGCGGTGCGCGAGGTCGCCGTCGGAGTCGTCGATCATCCGCCGTTGCTGGACCACGTCCGCCAGCCCGTAGGCCAGCCAGGCCGTGGCCGGCGCACCGTCGCGCCCGGCCCGCCCGGTCTCCTGGTAGTACCCCTCGACCGACCGGGGCAGGTCGAGGTGCGCGACGAAGCGCACGTCCGGCTTGTCGATGCCCATCCCGAACGCGATCGTCGCCACCATGATCAGCCCGTCCTCGCGCAGGAACCGCGACTGGTTCACGGACCGGGTCCGCGCGTCGAGGCCGGCGTGATACGGCAGGGCGATGAACCCCTCGGAACAAAGGAACTCCGCGGTCTTCTCCACCGACGCCCGGGACAGGCAGTAGACGATGCCCGCTTCGCCCGGGTGCTCGGCCCGCAGCAGCCGGAGCAGCTGCCGCCGCGGCTCGTTCTTCGGCTCGATCCGGTACTGGATGTTGGGCCGGTCGAAGCTCGCCACGAACTGCCGGGCGCCGCCCAGCGACAAACGCGCAGCGATCTCTTCGCGGGTCTGCTCGGTCGCGGTGGCGGTCACCGCGATCCTGGGCACCGCGGGCCAGCGCTCGTGCAGCACAGACAGGGCCAGGTAGTCAGGGCGGAAATCGTGGCCCCACTGGGCCACGCAATGCGCCTCGTCGATGGCGAACAGCGCCACCGTGCCGCGGTCGAGCAGCCGCAGGGCGGATTCGGTCCGCAGCCGTTCCGGCGCCAGGTAGAGCAGGTCGAGCTTGCCGTCCAGGAAGGCGTACTCCACCCCGCGGCGCTCGTCGGGATCCTGGGTCGAGTTGAGGAAGCCCGCCCGCACGCCGAGCACGGTCAGCGCGTCGACCTGGTCCTGCATGAGCGCGATCAGCGGCGAGATGACCACGCCGGTTCCTTCGCGCACCAGCGCGGGGATCTGGTAGCACAGCGACTTGCCGCTGCCGGTCGGCATCAGCGCGATCGCGTCGCCGCCGGCGCAGACGTGCTCGATGATCTCCTGCTGCTGACCGCGGAAGGAGTTGTAGCCGAACACGCGGTGCAGCACCTCGGCCGCCGCGTCACCGATTCCGGGCAAGCCCACGCGGCGATTCTACGGGCCGCCACCGACACTCAGTCGCCGAACAGGTGCCGGAAATAGGACTGCGGATCCCGCATGAACTGCCGCCACGCGATCACCAGGCCCAGGTCGTCCCAGGTCGCGGTCCGCATCCCCCAGGGGCCGAGCTCGAGCAGGCTGGCCCCGGGAATCGCCGCCAGGATGGGGGAGTGGGTGGCGACGATCACCTGGGATCCGGCAGCGGCCAGGTCGTGCAGCACCGAGGCCAGGCCGAGCGACGCGACGAAGGATAGCGGTGCGTCCGGCTCGTCCATCAGGTAGAAACCCTCGTCGTTCACCCGGGTACGCAGGATCTCCAGGATCCCCTCCCCGTGACTCATCTCGTGCAGCCGTTCCTGCGTGCGGCCGGGATTCTGCTCCAAGTAGCTGTAGAGCTGGTTCATCGTGTCGGCGCGCAGGAAGTACGACCAGCGCGGCCGCAGGCCCCGCACCACGGTCAGGTCCCAGCCGATGCCCGGCTCGCTCTCCCTGACCCGGAACAAGCGGCCCTGAGCCGAACCTCCCTGCGGGTTCAGCCCGTACGCCTCCGCCAGGCTCTCCACGACCGTCGACTTCCCCGAGCCGTTCTCGCCCACCAGCACGGTCAGCCCCGCGGGCAACTCCAGGCCCTCCCGCAGCAGCTGCGCCATAGCCGGGACGCTCGCGGGCCACACCGACTCATCGACCTGCAGGCCCGGGCCGGGCAGGAAGGCCCGGACCGGGCGGGCGTCGAACCCCTCGCTGGCGGCCATGCTCCCATGATGCCGGGAAAGACATCTTTGCCCGAACGAGCAGTGGTGCGTGCCGTCCGCAATGCCATACGGTGCCCAGCATGGACGCCTCGATTGCTGATCGCCTCGCCATCCGCGATGTCGTCGAGACCTGGGCCAGCGCCAGGGACTCCGGAGACTGGGAGGCCTTCCGGGCCTGCTGGCACGACGACGGCTACATGATGGCCACCTGGTTCCAGGGACCGAAGGAGGACTTCATCCGGGTCAGCCAGGAAGGCGC
>JBKQQQ010000139.1:0-6113 GCA_052144275.1 Streptosporangiaceae bacterium | reverse complement strand
CCGGCCCCTGCGGCATGGGCTGGTCGTCGTAGGTCCAGCCGAACAGGCCGGCGTAGAACGCCTTCGCGGCGTCCTGGTTGCTGGTCTGCAGATCCACCCAGTTCGGCGTGCCCTGGGCATAAGAGGTACGTATCGGCATGATTCCCCCTATTGGTTGTGAACGGCGCCGCCGGTGGCATGATCATGTGCCAACCGGTGCCAGAAATGACGCCTAAGGACACACGATCACGGCAGCCGGCAAAGATCCAGGGTTCTGCAGGCAGCAGCCAAAGATCATTTATCCCGAACGAGCCGGGTGCTTCGGGTCGGTCACGGATCCAGCGGCTGTTCACGATAGCTGACATCCTTGACGTAGCCCAGCCCTGGTGCAGCGGGTCGCGTGGCGTTGACGGCGGCAACCGGGCACCACTAGGCTGACCAAGCAAGCGCTTGGTTATAAGGCCTGCTCGTCAGGGCCGTGCCGTCACTGAAGGGGATGAGCAGCGATGCCGGTCAAGTACCTGTCCCAGGAGTGGATCGACGAGTACAACGCCGCACTCGCCGCCGACGATGCGGTCCGCGCCTCGCTCAAAGGCAAGAGCGCGTCCATCCAGATGGTGATCTCGGATTCGCCGCAGGGCGAGATCCACTACTGGCTGCGCATCGGGGACGGCGGCGCCAGCGCCGGCCTCGGCGACCTCGACGGCGCCGAGGTGACCATCCGCCAGTCTTACGAGACGTCGGCCCAGGTCAACAGAGGCGAACTGGACGGGCAGAAGGCGTTCACGCAGGGCAAGGTCAAGATCGGCGGCAAGATGCTGAAAATGATGCAACTGCGCGGGCCGCTGGCCCAGATCCAGACCGCGCTCGCTACAATAGATACTGAATACTAAATACTGAGCTTCCGGGCGCGCCTCTCCCCCCCAGGCGCGCCCGGATCACATCCAGTCGGCGTACCGCGGCCACGCGAGCAGCGTGTCGACGACTTCGGTCGGCCCGGACCCCGGATCACCGGGGTCCGTGGCCGCGTACCGGCCCCGGTAGAACAGCAGCGGCCTGCCCGCGCGGCACGGGCCGAGCATTGTGACCCGGCCCACGACCAGGTAGTGGTCTCCGGCCTCGTGGACCGCCTCGACCGCGCACTCCACCCAGGTCAGCACGTCGGCCAGGACCGGCGCCCCGGACGGCGACGGGGACCAGGGCACCCCGTCGAACTTGTCGCCCCCGCTGGTCCCGAACCGCCTGGCCAGTTCCTGCTGCCCGTCCGCGAGCACGTTGGCGCAGAAGTGCCTGGCCCGCTCGATCACCGGCCAGGTGGCCGACGACCGGCTCGGGCAGAACAGCACCAGGGGCGGCGCCAGGGACAGCGCGGCGAACGCCTGGCACGCGAACCCGGCTGGCCCGGCCCGGCCGGCAGACACTGCAGCCGTGGTGATGACGGTGACGCCGGTGCAGAAGTGACCGAGCACCTGCCGGAACGCGGCGGCCTCGGGCTCGGAGGAGGGGTGGGGCTCGCGGGAAGAGTGGGGCTCGGAGGAGGGGTGGGGCTCGCGGCGGGTTTGGGGCTCGCGGGGGGAAGGTGCCGCGAGCGGCACCTCAGGGCGTGGCGGGGCCGGCAAAGGTATGCCCCCATAGGCTGACCGCGGTGGTCTCACGGCTGATCCAGGTGGCGTCGTCGACCAGCCGGCCGTCGGTGCCGTACTCGATGTCGAACCCGCCGGGGGTGCGCACGTAGAACGAGACCATCAGGTCGTTGGCGTGCCGCCCCAGCGTCGCGGACACCGGGGCGCGGCGCCGGGCGCAGCGGTCCAGCGCCTGGCCCACGTCGTCCAGGGACGCGGTCTCGATCATCAGGTGCACGATGCCGGCCGGGGCGGGCACCGGCGCCAGGGCCAGCGAGTGGTGCCGCGGGTTGCAGCCGAGGAACCGGAACCACACCGGCGGGTCGCCCGCCGCCCCGCCGAAGAACTCGGCCGGCATCCGCATCGAGTCCCGCAGCCGGAACCCCAGGACTTCGGTGTAGAAGTCGAGCGCCGCCGACGAGCCGGGCGGGACCGGCAGCACCACGTGCCCCATGCCCATCGCGCCGGTGACGAAGCGGTTCCCGTACGAGCTGACCGCCGGCCGGTGCTCCAGCGCGGCCCCGCAGAACACCTCGAGGGTGTGGCCCGCCGGGTCCTGGTGGCGCAGCATCGACCCCACCCGCCGCGCGGCCAGCTCGTCGGGGGTCCCCGCCTTGACCGCGACCCCGGCGTCGGCTAGCGCGCGGCCCACCGCGGCCAGGGCCGGGGCGTCCGCGACCTCCCAGCCGGAGGCGAGCAGCCGCTCCTCGGCGCCGGGCACGATCACCAGCCGCGCGGGAAAGTCATCCATCCGCAGGTAGACGGCGCCTGGTTCGGGTCCGCGGCCCTCGGTCAGGCCGAGTACCTTGACGCCGAACTCGCGCCAGGCTGCCACGTCGGCGGAGGAGATCCGCAGGTAGCCGAGCGAGGAGATCATGTTGCCTCCAGGAACTCGAGGGCCAGCCGGTTGAACTCGTCGAACTTCTCCAGCTGGGCCCAGTGGCCGCAGCCGCCGAACACGTGCAGCTGCGCGCGGCGGATCAGCTTCAGCGCCACCAGGGCGCCGTCGACCGGGTTCACCCGGTCCTCACGCCCCCAGATCAGCAGCACCCGGTTCCGCAGCCGGTGCGCCTCCCGCCACAGCAGCCCCTCCTCGAAGCTGGCCGGGTCGAAGAACGACGCGCCCATCGACGCCATCGCGGCCAGCGCCTGCGGGTCGCAGGCCGCGGCGTACCGCTCGTCGATCAGCTCGTCCGTCACCAGCCGCTGGTCGAAGACCAGCGTGCGCAGGAACGCGGCCATCTTCTCCCGGCTGGGGCCCGGCGGCGCGGCGAACTCGGTGAGCCGCTTGACGCCTTCGGTCGGGTCCGGGGCGAACACGTTGAGGGACAGGCCGCCCGGGCCCATCAGGACCAGGCGTCCGGCGCGTTCGGGGTAGCTGAGCGCGAACCGCACCGCGGTGCCCCCGCCGAGGGAGTTGCCGACCAGGTGCACCCGCTCGAGCCCGAGCTCGTCGAGCAGCCCGGCCAGCGCGCCGGCGGCGAAGGTGAAGTAGTTCCCGGTGACCGGGGGCTTGTCGGACTTGCCGTAGCCGGGCTGGTCGACGACCACGGTGCGGAACCGTTCGGCGAAGACGGGCAGGTTCTTGGCGAAGTTGGACGCACCCGAAGCGCCGGGCCCGCCGCCGTGCAGCAGGATCACCGGCGGCCCGGTGCCCGCCTCCTCGTAGTGCAGGTGCATGCGGGAACCCCTCTCAGAACATCGCGTCCGGCGGCACGTCGTGGCCGAACTCACCGCGGCCGAACATGGTCAGCGCCCGTTCCGGGTCGTTGATCGCGTGCACCCGGCCCGCGTGCGCGTCCCGCCAGAACCGCTGGATCGGCGTGCCCATCTTCAGCGCCCGCCCGCCGGAGTTCTCGAACAGCAGGTCCACCGCCCGGATCGCCTGGCCGGTGCCGGTCACCTGGTCACGCCGGACCCGCAGCCGCAGCGGCAGCGGGATCTTCTCCCCGGCGCGCGCGTGCGCCATCAGCTCGGTCATGTCCCGCTCGAGCGCGAGCCACGCCCCGTCCAGCAGGGCCGCGGCCTCGGCGATCCGGACCTGCCCGAACGGGTCCTCGGCCGCCTTCACCCCGACGTAGGAGGCCCGCACCCGGCCGCGCTGGTAGGCGACGTGGGCCTCGTAGGCACCCGTGGCCATGCCGATGATCGGGGTGGTGATGGCATAGGAGAATATGGAGCCGAACGGGATCCGGTACAGCGGTCCTGCATTGACTTCCTGTCCCGGGCAGACGCACCGGGTGACGTTCGTGAAGCTCAGCGACCGGTGCTCGGGCACGAAGGCGCCGTCCACCACGATGTCGTTGCTGCCCGTGCCGCGCAGCCCCACCGTGTCCCACACGTCGTCGATGACGTAGTCGCTGGCCGGAAGCAGGAACGTGCGGAAGTCGACGGGTTTTTGCTCCTCGTCCAGGACGATGCCGCCGAGCAGCACCCAGCTGGCGTGGTCGCAGCCGGAAGAGAAGCTCCACCGGCCGTCCAGCCGGTAACCCCCTTCGGTCAGCGTCGCCTTTCCGGTCGGCGCGTAGGAGGAGGACATCTTGGTCGCGGGGTCGGCGCCCCAGACGTCCTGCTGGGCCTGCGGCGGGAACAGGGCGAGCTGCCAGGGATGCACGCCGACCACCGAGGCGACCCAGCCGGTCGAGCCGCACGCGCTGGCGATGAGCCGGACGGCGGTGAAGAACGTGACCGGGTCCGCCTCGAGCCCGCCGAAACACCCCGGCTGGAGCAGCCGGAAGAACCCCGTCTCGGCGAGGGCCTTGACCGACTCGGCCGGCACCACCCGGCCGTCCTCGGTCTCCTGGGCGCGCTGCCGGAACACCGGGAGCAGTTCGGTGACCCCGGCGAGTACTGCCTGCTGATCTGCCCCTGCCTTAACAAGCCCTGCCTGATCAAACTCTGCCATATGCCAAGACTAGAACATGTTCTAGTCTTAGGGTATGGATCAGGTTCGGACCATCGAAGCGGGCGCGCCGCCCACGAGGTTTGCGCGCGGCTGGCACTGCCTCGGGCTCGCAGGGCGGTTCCGGGACGGCGTCCCGCACGCAGTAGCGGCGTTCGGCACCAAGCTTGTGATCTTCGCCGACACCGGCGGGCATCTGCATGTCCTCGACGCGTACTGCCGGCACATGGGCGGGGACCTGACCCAGGGCACGATCAAGGGCGACGCCGTCGCCTGCCCGTTCCACGACTGGCGCTGGGGCGGGGACGGCCGGTGCGCGTCGGTGCCGTACGCCCGGCGCATCCCGGTGGCGGCCCGGACCCGCTCCTGGCGCACGCTGGAGCGGAACGGGCAGCTGTTCGTCTGGCACGACGCCGAGGGCAACCCGCCGCCGCAGGACGTGACCATCCCGCAGATCGACGGCGCCTACTCCGACGAGTGGACCGACTGGACCTGGGACACGATCCTGGTCGAGGGCGCGAACTGCCGCGAGGTGATCGACAACGTGGTGGACATGGCGCACTTCTTCTACGTCCACTTCGCCTTCCCCACGTTCTTCAAGAACGTCTTCGAGGGGCACATCGCGACGCAGTACCTGCGGACCCGATCCAGGCCTGACATCGGCGGGGCGTCGAACTACTCCGACGGTGCTGAAACCACGCTTCGTTCGGAGGCCTCGTACTTCGGCCCTTCTTACATGATCGACAACCTGTGGCACGACTACCACGGCATGACCATGGAGAGCGTCCTGATCAACTGCCACTACCCGGTCACGCCGACCTCGTTCCTGCTGCAGTGGGGCGCCATCGTCCGGCGGCCGCCCGGCCTGTCCGACGGGCAGGCCAGCCGGGTCGCCGTCAAGTTCGCCGACTTCGTCGGGCTGGGCTTCCAGCAGGACGTGGAGATCTGGCGCAACAAGGCCCGGATAGACAACCCGCTGCTGTGCGCCGAGGACGGCCCCGTCTACCAGCTGCGCCGCTGGTACGAGCAGTTCTACTGCGACGTGGCCGACATCGAGCCGGACATGGTGGCGCGCTTCGAGTTCGAGATCGACACTACCCGCGCGGTGGAAGGCTGGGAGGCGGAGGTCGCCCAAAATCTCGCCCGGCAGGGCGATGCTGGGTAACGGCGGCCGACCGGCCCGCCCTCGCGACGAACGGCACGTCTCCTTCTGCCCCGTGTCGTGTGCTCGGTGCGGGGCGGCGGTGCTGGCCGCCAAGTTCAGCCCGCAGCACACGTCGGTGCAGTGGAGCGCGGCGGCGGTGCGGGCGTGCGCGGAGTTTGAGGGTCGGCCGAGCGCGCTGGTCGAGGGGTGCGCCAGCCTGCGGGACAGCATCGACGCCGCGGTGGCGGCCGGGCGGCTCGAGGTGTCACCGCCTTGACCCGCGAGTACTACCAGGTGCCGGTGGCCGAGGTGATCCGCGAGACCGACGACGCGTGCTCGCTGGTGCTGGACGTGCCGCCGCCGCTGGCGGCGACGTTCGGCTACCGGCCGGGCCAGTTCGTCACGGTGCGCGTCCCCTCCGACCGGACCGGTTCGGTGGCCCGCTGCTACTCGCTGTCGAGCTCGC
>JBKQQQ010000138.1:0-3214 GCA_052144275.1 Streptosporangiaceae bacterium | reverse complement strand
ACGTTCTGGAAGGGCCCGGTGACGAAGTCGGCGAGCGGGATGGTGCGCGTGCCGCGCGGCCCCCGCGCGACCACCGAACCGCCGAGCGCCAGCACCACCGAGGCCCAGTCGCCCTGCGGGTCGGCGTGGCACAGCGAGCCGACCAGGGTGCCGCGGTTGCGGACGATGGGGTCGGCGATCAGCGGCGCCGCCGCGGCCATGGTGGGCTGCGTCGTCTTCAGCAGGTCCGAGCGCTCCAGGTCGGCATGCCGGCACAGGGCGCCGATGCGCAGGGTGCCGTCCGGATCGGCCCGGTGGTAGTTCAGGCCGGGCACGTTGTTAATGTCTACGACGAGCTCAGGCGAGGCGAAGCGCAGCTTCATCAGCGGCACCAGGCTCTGGCCGCCGGCCAGCACCTTCACATAATCGCCGCCGTCGTGCATCAGGCCGATCGCCTCGTCGAGCGAACGCGGTGCCTCGTACCGGAACCGCGACGGATACATAGGTTCCTCCAGGTGTCGCAGGAGATGTAGGGGCGCGGTCCTAAGATGCCGAATCTGGGTCGGCTTCTCGCCTTGATTCCGCGTCTCGCACCGATTCCGGGTCAGCCACGGCCACCGGGAGCGAGTCCTCCTCGGGATCGGGCCGCGGCTGCTGGTGCGGCGGCCATGGCCCCGCCACCGGCTGGCCTGCGACCTTGAGGTAGTCGATCAGCTCCGGCCAGGCCCAGACGGTCGGGCTCTTCCCGGTCTTCGGAGCGTGCTCGATCAGTTCATAGAGCCGCGGATTACCGCGGCTGTGCCCGTCGGATTCAATTCGCATTCCGCATGCTCCTGCTCTGGGCGAGCGCCATCGCTTCCCAACGCGTCACATAATCCGCTGGCCCGGACCGGCCCGCAACGGGCGAATAAGTGCTTGCTTAAGGTGCGGCCAAACCCCGGCGCCCCGCGAGTCTGCGCTGGTAGTAACGATTGCAAATCTCGCTGAGACTAGCTCCAGATCGTGACGTAGACCGGCGGCCGGAACCGGGAGGGCGGGACCCCGCCGGCCGGCGACCGCATCAGGTGCATGGCCTCCGACGTACCCAGGTAGCGGCGGAACGAGCTGACCGCCGCACTTTGGTGCTGTCGTTCCAGCACGGTGACGTGCCAGCAGGCGTCCATCCGGCAGCCGGGCCGGTCGACGCGGGATAGCTCGCCGCGGCGCAGTCGCTGGGCGACGAGGTGCTCCACGGCGGGCGCGACGCCCGTCCCGTCGGCGGCGGCGGCCCAGGCGGCGGTCTGGTTGGGGAAGACGCGGACCTGGTCCTCGGGGATGCCCAGGCTGGTCAGCATCTGGCCGGTCTCACTGTAGGGATCCGTGCCGGCTGGGTCGACGAACCACAGCCACTGGCGCGGGCCGCCGCGCAGCCGGGGCTGGCCGGCGGTCACGACTACGAGCCGGTACTTGAAGATCGGCTCGGTCACCAGGGCCAGGGCGGGATCTTCCGGCATGGCCGACGAGATCGCGACGTCGGCGAGGCGGTTGGCGACCAGGACGCTCATCTCCTTGGTCACCGCGACCCCGGCCGACACCTCGACCGAGCCCGGGAAGCGCTTGGTGAACGCCTCGGTCAGCGGGCTGATCACGAACTCGGCAATGGTAGAGGTGGACACCACCCGCAGTTGCTCGGGCGCGCCCTGCGCGGCGCGCACGGCGGCGTGCGCCTCGGCGCCAAGGACGACGATCTGCGACGCGGTGGCGAGCAGCCGCGAGCCTCCCGCAGTCAGCGTCATGCCGACGGGGCCGCGGGTGACTAGTTGATCGCCCAGGTGCAGCCGGAGTGCCGACAGGGCCTGGGAGACCGCTGACTCACTCACGCCGAGAGCGTTCGCTGCGGCGGTCACCGAACCGAGCCGGGCCACCAGGACGAACGCGTTGAGCTGAGTGAGCGTCATGGCACTGATCATTATGCCCGCTAGCCGGGACAGTTGTGGCCGTCATGCGAGCGACCTGGGACAACGGTGACTACGGCCGATCCGCCCCGGACCGGCCACGCCCGGCGAGCATGCCCACCTGGCTGACTGATGATCGCGCACAGCCCTTTTTCGCAGACACCGACCCCCGACCGACGTGGGCACAGGAGCGGGCAGTTACCGATGAGTTTTCGGCCCCCGTAGAGTCAGGTTCGTCATGAACGCAACCAACCTCGCTGACCTTTACAGCTTGCCGGAGCTGGACTGGGCACGCATCCAAGCCCGGCTCGATGCCGGTATCGCCCAGGCACCGGGCTCCGGCGGACCGGACCGGCACACCTGCTGGCTGACCACGCTTAACCCAGATGGCAGCCCGCACGTCACGGGTGTAGGTGCCCTCTGGGTCGACGGTTCCTTCTGGTTTGAGACCGGGGAGCGAACGCGCAAGGGGAGGAACCTCGCCCGCGACCCGCGGTGCGCGCTCAGTGTCGCCACCCACGACTTCGATCTCGTTGTGGAAGGCACGGCTTGTCAGGTCACCGATCCGCCGGTCGTGGCGGCTATGGCGGCACGCTGGGCCGCCGAGGGATGGCCGGCCCGCGTCGACGACACGGGCCGGGCGATCACCGCCGACTTCAGCGCCCCCTCGGCCGGACCGCCGCCATGGTTCGTGTACCGCCTGAGCGTGCACACGGCAACGGCGCTCGAGACGGTCGCACCGGGCGGCGCGACACGCTGGCGGTTCTGACTCCGGTGCCAACGGCCGACGCACGCTCAGCCCGGTCGTTCGCTCCCCCGTCAGGCACGGGCCTCTACCTCTGAACTAGCGCAGCTTGCCTCCAGGGTCCGGCGAGTTGATCGGCTCTACCGACCGACGGCGCGGAGATCTCCGCGGATAAGGCTAGGATCACGGTTCACAAGCTCGGCGATCACAGGGGTTGGTGCCCCGAGGCTGCGAAGAGCAGCGACTTGACGGTGCCTGGCCGAAATGGTGTCGACCGCGCTGGCCAGGGAAGTCGGCGACCTGTTCGGCCGCTAGCGGGTGTTCCAGCTCGGCGTAGGCGTACTCATCATCGGCTCGTTCTTCTGTGGCCTATCCAGCAGCAGGATGATGCTGATCGCGTCCCGCGCGGTGCAGGGGATCGGCGGTAGTGCGCTGATCGGGACGTCCGGAGCGCTGATCGCTGACGTCATCCTGCTGCGGCTGCGCGGCCAGTACCAGCGGCGCTCGGGGCCGTCTTCGGGGTCAACACGCTGATCGGGCCGCTGCTCGGCGGGCT
>JBKQQQ010000137.1:0-10968 GCA_052144275.1 Streptosporangiaceae bacterium | reverse complement strand
GGAATATTTCCGATCTTATTGGTGCTGAACTGGTTCCCCTGGGGTCAGCGGGAGCTAAGGTGGCGGCCGTGATCGGTGCCGAGGTTGACGCGTACGTGCACGGTGGCGGGTTCTACGAATGGGACACCGCCGCTCCCGTCGCGGTGGCGCGGGCGGCCGGGTTCCACGCGTCCCGCATCGACGGGTCCCCGCTCGTCTACAACCAGCCTGACCTGCTGATGCCGGATATCCTGGTCTGCCGGCCCGCACTGGCGGGCACGCTCCTGCAAGCCATCCGGGAAGTCACGCATGCGCCCTGATTACCAGTTGTCCCAGCTTGACGTGCTCGAGGCCGAAGCCATCCACGTGATGCGCGAGGTCGCCGCCGAGTTCGAGCGGCCGGTGCTGCTGTTCTCCGGCGGCAAGGACTCGATCGTGATGCTGGCGCTCGCCGAGAAGGCGTTCTGGCCAGCCCGCATCCCGTTCCCCGTGATGCACGTGGACACCGGGCACAACTTCCCCGAGGTGCTCGAGTTCCGGGACCAGCGGGTCAGCGAGCTCCAGGTCCGGCTGATCGTCGCGTCGGTGCAGGACTCCATCGACGCCGGCCGGGTGACCGAGGAGACCGGCAGGCACGCGAGCCGGAACCGGCTGCAGACGGTGACCCTGCTGGACGCGATCGAGGAGCACAGGTTCGACGCGCTGTTCGGCGGCGCGCGGCGGGACGAGGAGAAGGCCAGGGCGAAGGAGCGGGTGTTCTCGTTCCGTGACGAGTTCGGCCAGTGGGACCCCAAGAACCAGCGGCCGGAACTGTGGAACCTGTACAACACGCGGCTGCGCCGCGGCGAGCACATCCGCGTGTTCCCGCTGTCCAACTGGACCGAGCTTGACGTCTGGGCGTACATCGAGCGGGAAGAGCTCGACATCCCGTCCATCTACTACGCGCACGAGCGGCAGGTGTTCGAGCGGGACGGCCTGCTGCTGGCCGGGAACCCCTACGTGCCGCGGGACGAGGACGAGCCGCTGTTCACGGCCACGGTGCGGTACCGCACGGTCGGCGACATGACCGGCACCGGGGCCGTCTCCTCCTCGGCCCGGACGGTGGCCGAGGTCATCGCGGAGGTGGCGGCGACCCGGATCACCGAGCGCGGCCAGACCCGGGGCGACGACCGGGTCAGCGAGGCGGCGATGGAAGACCGCAAGCGCGAGGGGTACTTCTGATGGACATTCTGCGGTTCGCGACGGCCGGCTCGGTGGACGACGGCAAGTCCACGCTGATCGGGCGGCTGCTTTACGACTCCAAGTCGATCTTCGCCGACCAGCTGGAAGCGGTCGAGCGGACCAGCCGGGACCGTGGCGAGGACTACACCAACCTGGCCCTGCTCACCGACGGGCTGCGGGCCGAACGGGAGCAGGGCATCACGATCGACGTCGCCTACCGGTACTTCGCGACGCCGCGGCGGAAGTTCATCATCGCCGACACCCCCGGCCACATCCAGTACACCCGCAACATGGTGACCGGGGCGTCCACGGCCGACCTCGCGGTCGTGCTGGTGGACGCGCGCAACGGGCTGACCGAGCAGTCACGGCGGCACGCGTTCCTGACCACGCTGCTGCGCGTGCCGCACATGGTGCTGGCCGTGAACAAGATGGACCTCGTCGACTACTCCGCCGAGGTCTTCGAGCGGATCTGCGAGGAATTCTCCGCGTTCGCGGCGCGGCTGGACATCGGCGACCTGACCTTCATCCCGATCTCCGCGCTGCACGGCGACAACGTGGTGGACCGGTCCGCCAACATGAATTGGTACGACGGGCCCTCGCTGCTGCACCACCTGGAGCACGTGCATATCGCGTCGGACCGCAACATGATCGACGTCCGGTTCCCGGTGCAGTACGTCATCCGGCCGCACGCCGCCACCGACGCCGAACTGCACGACTACCGCGGCTACGCCGGCCAGGTAGCCGGCGGCGTGCTCAAGCCGGGCGACGAGGTGCTGCACCTGCCCTCCGGTTTCTCCACTCACGTGCGGCGGATCGAGGCGGCGGGGACGCCGGTGCCCGAGGCGTTCGCGCCGATGTCGGTGACGCTGCTGCTCGACGACGACGTGGACATCTCCCGCGGCGACATGATCTGCCGCCCGAACAACCGGCCGGCCGCGGCGCAGGACATCGAGGCGATGACCTGCTGGATGTCGTCCGAGGCGGTGCTGGCGCGGCGCAGCCGGCTGGTCGTCAAGCACACCTCGCGCACGGTGAAGGCGATCGTCACCGACTTGCACTACCGGATCGACGTGAACACCCTGCACCGGGACGAGTCCGCGGCCCAGCTGGGCCTGAATGAGATCGGCCGGGTCAGGCTCCGGCTCACCCAGCCGATCTTCTGCGACCCGTACGCCAGGAACCGCACCACCGGCGGCCTCATCCTCATCGACGAGTCCACCAACGCCACGGTCGGCGCCGCCATGATCACCGAGGCCAGCTGACCCTCCCGGCCGTTAGCTGGCCGGCCATCATCGATTCACCCCCCATGAGGGGCGTCACGATCCGCGGTCATGCGGGTCGGGTATCCCGTGCCGCCAGGGGTGCCCATGTGTGCTAGGGGTATGACCCGAATTGCGGCATATCGACCCTTAGACCGGGAGCTAATGTGAGTGCTGGTGGTACCCCCTTCCATGACCTGAGCGACTTCGTGGCGATACCGCGGGTGGCGGCGCTGCGGCTGGCACCGGACGGAACCTGGCTGGCGGCGGCCGTGCAGACGCTGAGCGCCGACAAGAAGAAGTACCTGACCAGCATCTGGCGAATCGACACCCACGGCGGCCCGGCCCGGCGGCTGACCCGGTCCGCCGAGGGCGAGGGTAGCCCGCGTTTCCTGCCCGACGGGTCGCTGCTGTTCACCTCCAAGCGCCGCGATCCCGGCCGGAAGAAGACCGGGGCCGACGGCGACTCCGGCTCCGGGGATGATGTCGCCGCGCTATGGCTGCTCCCCGCGGCCGGCGGTGAGGCCCGGACGGTGGTGGCCCTGCCCGGCGGCGTCACGGCCGCGGAGGTGGCCAGGGAGGCCGGCGAGATCGTGGTCAGCTCGCCAGTGCTGCCCGCTGCGAACGGGAACAGCGCGGAGGACGACGCGCGGCTGCGCCAGGAGCGCAAGGACGCCGGGATCACCGCCATCTTGCACGAGTCGGCGCCGGTCAGGTACTGGGACCACGACCTGGGGCCGGATCAGCCCAGGCTGTTCGCCGTCGACCCCGACCAGGTGCAGGAATCGGAAATCGGGTGGGCCGGCGGGGACAAAGAGCTTCGGGTGCCGGAAGTGGGCAGAGAAGAGGGTGGAGAAGATCAAGGGCATAGAGGGACCGAACGGGTGGCGAAACCCGCGCGGTTGCGGGACCTGACGCCCGAGCCGGGGCGGGCGCTGGACGGGGAGGCGTTCGAGCTGACACCGGACGGCACCTCGGTCGTCACCGGGTGGTGGCAGTGGGACCCCGCGGGCGAGTCGCATTGCGAACTGGTCATGATCGACGTGGCCAGCGGCAAGCGGCGGGTGCTGCTGTCCGTGCCCGAGTTCGACTTCTCCGGCCCGCGGGTCTCGCCCGACGGGCGGTTCATCGTCTGCCAGCGCGAGCGGCACGCCACCGCCGAGCGGCCCATGGACATGACTCTGGTCGTGCTGGACGCTGACAGCTCGGACACTGGCGGCTGGGGCACTGGCGGCTGGGGCACTGGCGGCTGGGGCACTGGCGGATCGGGCCCTGGCGGATCGGGTACTGGCGGATCGGGTACTGGCGGATCGGACGCGGCCGGCGAGGCGGGCCGGGACCTGCTGCCCGGCTACGACCGGTGGCCGGCCGAACCGGCCTGGTCGCACGATTCCCGCGCGCTGTACTTCGCCGCCGACGACGGGGGCAGGCGGCCGGTGTTCCGCGTGGACGCAGAAACCGGCGAGGTCACCCGCGTGACCAGCGACGACGGCGCGTATACCGACCTGAACCCCGGGCCGGACGGCCGGTACCTCTACGCGCTGCGGGCGACGGTGGAGTCACCACCGACCCCGGTCCGCATCGACCTAATCCCGGAAGCCCCGGAAACGCTGGAAGCCCCGGAAGCCCCGGGGACCGAGTGGGCCGCGCTGGAATGCCCGGGCGTCCCCCTTGCGGTGCCCGGGCGGCTGGAGGAGGTGCAGGCGACCGCCGATGACGGTCAGCCGATCCGGGCCTGGCTCGTGCTGCCGCCCTCGGCGTCGGCGGACCACCCGGCGCCCCTGCTGCTCTGGGTGCACGGCGGGCCGATGAGCAGCTGGAATTCCTGGTCGTGGCGATGGAATCCGCATCTGATGGCCGCCCGCGGCTACGCCGTGCTGCTGCCTGACCCGGCGCTGTCCACCGGATACGGCCTGGCGTTCATCGCCCGCGGGCACCGCGACTGGGGCGCCAGGCCGTCCGCCGACATCATGGCCGTCACCGACGCCACCGTGACCCGCCCGGATATCGACGCGGACCGGGTCGGCATGATGGGCGGGTCCTACGGCGGCTACATGGCGAACTGGATGGCCGGCCATACCGACCGCTTCAAGGCGATCGTGAGCCACGCCGGGCTGTGGACGCTCGAGGCGATGTTCGGCACCACGGACCACCCGATGTTCTGGCGGCCGCAGTTCGGGGACCCGCTGACCAGCCCCGCGATGTACGAGGCGAACTCGCCGCACCGGCACATCGCCCAGATCCGCACGCCGATGCTGGTCATCCACGGAAACAAGGACTACCGGGTGCCCGTCGGCGAGGCGCTGCGGCTGTGGTGGGACCTGTCGCGGCACGCCGCGGAGGCCAAGTTCCTCTACTTCCCCGACGAGAACCACTGGATCCTCACCCCGGGCAACGCGCGGATCTGGTACGAGACGATCTTCGCGTTCCTGGCCGAGCACGTCCTTGGCCAGCCCTGGGAGCGCCCCGCACTGCTGTAACCCCCGTAAGGTGGGGAGGTGAGCGAGCCAAAGGGGCGCGGTGCCGACTGGACTGAGGAGCGAGGGACGAGCGACGAGGGAAGGAGGCACCTAGAAGCGCCCCGGAGGCGAGCGAACCTGGACAAACTGCCCGGTGACGTCGCGGCGATGTTCGACGCCATCGCCGGGCGTTACGACCTGCTGAACGACATTCTCTCCGCGGGACAGGTCAGGCTCTGGCGGCGCGCCGTGACGCGGATCGCCCGCGTCGGCCCCGGCGAGCGGGTACTCGACCTGGCGGCAGGCACCGGGACCTCCTCGCTGATCTTCACCGCCGCCGGCGCGGACTGCGTCGCATGCGACTTCTCACTAGGCATGCTGCAGGCCGGCCGCCTCCGGGCAGGCCGTGCCCGGCTTGCCGGGCCCAGGGGGGTACGGGGGGACGGGCAGTCCCCCCGTGAGCAGGGGGGGTCTGGGGGGGATCGTTCCCCCCGGGGCAGCACCTCCTTCGTGGGCGGCGACGCGCTGCGGCTGCCGTTCCGCGACGGGGCGTTCGACGTCGTGACGATCTCGTTCGGACTGCGGAACGTGGCTGACCCGGCTGCGGCCCTGGCCGAGATGCACCGGGTGACCCGGCCGGGCGGGCGGCTCGTGGTGTGCGAGTTCAGCACGATCACGATTGCCCCGGTCGATATGCTTTACCGGCGTTATCTGATCAATGTCCTGCCCGCGATCGCCCGGCGGACGGCCCGCAGCCCGGAAGCCTACGAGTACCTGGCCGAGTCGATCGTGGGCTGGCCCGCCCAGCGCGAGCTGGCCGGCCTGATCGAGGCGGCCGGCTGGTCGGCGGTGCGGTGGCACGACCTGAGCATGGGCGCGGTGGCCGTGCACGTGGCCCGTCGCAGCTGACCCGAAGGAAAGCCGCGCCCCGCTGGGTCTAAACTAATGGCAAAGAATTTGTGAAGCGGTTCACAAGAACACCAGGATCTGATCAAGTGACCGAACACGCTCCCCCCGAAACCCGCCCGAGCAACGGGCACGATGCTGCGCTACCTCCTCCCGGTCGGCGGCCGCCCGCCGACGAGGCCGACGTCATCGTCGTCGGCGCCGGGCCTGCAGGCGCCACGACCGCCTTCTACCTGGCACAAGCCGGCCTCGACGTGCTGCTGCTCGAGAAGTCCAGGTTCCCGCGGGAGAAGGTCTGCGGCGACGGCCTGACCCCGCGGGCGGTCAAGGCCCTTGTCGGCATCGGCATCAGCGTCACCGAGCAGGACGGCTGGGTGCGCAACAAGGGCCTACGGGTCATCGGCGCGGGCAAGCGGATGGAATTGCCGTGGCCCGAGCTGGCCAGCTATCCCGGTTACGGCCTGGTCCGGACCCGGCACGACCTGGACGAGACGCTGGCCCGCCGCGCGCAGAAGGCCGGCGCGAGGCTGCTCGAGGGCGTCACCGTGACCGGTCCCGTCCTCAGTGAGCGCACCGGCCGGATCACGGGCGTGACGGCGCGGCTGACTGACGGGGAGGACGGCGAGCGCACCTATGCCGCGCGCGTCGTCGTCGCGGCGGACGGCAACTCGTCACGGCTTTCCGTGGCGATGGGCCTGCGCAAGCGCGACGACCGGCCGCTCGGCGTCGCGGTCCGGACCTACTACAAGACCGCGCGGCACGACGACGACTACCTGGAGTCGTGGCTCGACCTGTGGGACGGCGACCGGCTGCTGCCCGGGTACGGCTGGATCTTCGGCATGGGCGACGGGACGTCCAACGTCGGCCTGGGACTGCTGAACACCAGCGCCGCGTTCGGCAACACGGACTACCACGCCCTGCTGCGCCGGTGGCTGAAGGGGATGCCGGCCGAGTGGGGCTTCACCGAAGAGAACCGCACCCAGCCGATACGCGGCGCGGCGCTGCCGATGGGCTTCAACCGGACGCCCCATTACTACAAGGGCCTGCTGCTGGCCGGCGACGCCGGCGGCATGGTGAACCCGTTCAACGGCGAGGGGATCGCGTACGCGATGGAGTCGGGCGAGATCCTGGCCCGCACGATCACGCAGGCGCTGGCCCGAGCCCGGCGCACGGAGACCGAGCGGGTGCTCGCCGGGTACCCGCAGGCGCTCAGCGAGGCCTATGGCGGCTATTACGCGCTCGGCCGCGTTTTCGTCAAGGCGATCGGCCGGCCGGGCCTGATGCGCTTCGTGACCAGGCACGGCATGTCGCGTCCCGTCCTGATGGGGTTCGCGCTCAAGCTGCTCGCCAACCTGACCGATACCCGCGGTGACGCGGCAGACCGGCTGGTCAACGGCCTGTCTAAGCTCGCACCTAACCCTGAGTGAGTAGCTATGCAGGTAGTCCCTAGGATAAGGCTTTGGCAAATGGCCCGCGGAGGGAGCGAACATCGATGAGGCTGTACGTTCCGATCTTCGTGCTCGCTCTGCTCGCGCTCGGCTTCGCGGTTTTCTCCGTCACCTTCGGGGCCTTCGCCGGGCCGAGGCGGTGGAACCGGGCCAAGCTGGAAAGCTACGAGTGCGGCATCGAGCCGACGCCGACGCCGCCGCAGGGGGGCCGGATCCCGGTCAAGTACTACCTGACCGCGATGTTGTTCATCCTGTTCGACATCGAGATCATTTTCCTGTATCCCTGGGCGGTCACCTTTAACAAGCTCGGCGCCTTCGGCCTGGTCGAGATGGTGTTCTTCGTCATCACTGTGCTGGTCGCGTACGCGTACATCTGGCGGCGCGGCGGCCTGGAGTGGGATTAGCCATGGGTCTTGAAGAAAAGCTGCCGAGCGGCGTCCTGCTGACCTCGGTGGAGAAGGCGGCGGGCTGGGCGCGGGCCCGCTCGGTGTGGCCGGCCACCTTCGGCCTGGCCTGCTGCGCCATTGAGCTGATGATGACCGGTGGCCCGAAGCACGACCTGGCCAGGTTCGGCATGGAGCGCGCGTCGAACACTCCGCGCCAGGCGGACCTGATGATCGTGGCGGGCCGGGTCAGCCAGAAGATGGCACCGGTGCTCAGGCAGATCTACGACCAGATGTCCGACCCCAAGTGGGTGATCTCCATGGGTGTCTGCGCCTCGAGCGGCGGCATGTTCAACAACTACGCGATCGTGCAGGGCGTCGACCACATCGTGCCGGTGGACATTTACCTGCCCGGCTGCCCGCCGCGGCCGGAGATGCTTCTCGACTCGATCGTCAAGCTGCACGACAAGATCATGAACATGAAGCTCGGCAAGAACCGCGAGCGGGAGATCACCGAGCTGGAGAACGCGCGGCTTGGTCTGCGGCCGCTGCACCTAGCCGTACCCGAGGGCACTGAGCTGTGAGCGGGCCGGACGAGACGCCCAAGGCCTCCGCTGAGGAGACCCACGGCTCGCAGGCGCCGCAAGGGCCGGTGCCGGCCGCCACCTCGGGCGGCGCCAGCCCGGGCAGCGCCGCGGAGGCCGACGGCAACCTCCCGGCGCGGCTGGGCGAGGAGCGGCTGGCCGAGCCGGTCGTCCGCACCGGCATGTTCGGCGTGCAGGATACCCCGGACACCTCCGGTTACGGCCTGCTCCGGGTGCACCGGGTGCCGCCGATCGAGAGCCCGCGGCCGTATGGTTCCTACTTCGACGAGGTCGCCGACGCGCTGGGCGACGCGCTCGAGGCGGCCGGGGTCGGCTTCTCCGACGCGATCGAACGCGTGGTCGCCGACCGGGGCGAGCTGACCTTCCACGTCCGCCGGGAGCGGCTGCCCGAGGTGGCGGCGAAGTTCCGCGACGACCCGGCGCTCCGCTTCGAGCTGTGCAGTGGGGTATCCGGCGTGCACTACCTGCCCGACACCGGCCGTGAGCTGCACGCGGTGTACCACCTGCTGTCCATCACGCACAACCGCAGGGTGCGGCTGGAGGTCAGCGCGCCAGACGCGGACCCGCACATCCCCTCGCTGGTCGGCGTGTACCCGGCCTGCAACTGGCATGAGCGGGAGACCTGGGACTTCTTCGGGATCATCTTCGACGGCCATCCGGCGCTCACCAGGATCGAGATGCCGGATGACTGGAAGGGTCACCCGCAGCGCAAGGATTACCCGCTCGGCGGGATCCCGGTCGAATACCGCGGCGCGAAGATCCCGGCTCCCGATGAGCGGAGGCACTACTCATGACGCAAGCGCAGACGCCGCACGCGCCGGCCGGCGCGAGCGACGCTGACGAGGAGGCCGCGGAGGGCCGGGTCTATACGGCCTCCGGCGAGGACTGGGACGAGATCGTCGCCGCCGCTAACGAGGCCAGAGACTTCCAAAGCGGCGAGCGGCTCGTCGTCAACATGGGTCCGCAGCATCCGTCCACCCACGGGGTGCTCAGGCTGATCCTGACGCTGGAGGGCGAGACCGTCATCGAGGTGCGGGCGGCCATCGGCTACCTGCACACCGGCATCGAGAAGAACATGGAGTACCGCACCTGGACGCAGGGCACCACCTTCTGCACCAGGATGGACTACCTCATGCCCTTCTTCAACGAGGCCGCATACTGCCTCGCGGTGGAACGACTGCTGGGCATCGAGGACCGCATCCCCGAGCGAGCCCAGATCATCAGGGTCATGATGATGGAGCTCAACCGGATCTCGTCGCACCTGGGCGGGATCGGCCCGATGGGCTTGGAACTCGGCGCGACCACGATTTTCATGCAGGGCGTGCGCATGCGGGAACGCGTCCTCGACCTGTATGAGCTGATCACCGGACTGCGGATGAACCACGCCTACATCCGGCCGGGCGGGGTAGCGCAGGACCTGCCTCCGGGCGCGCTCGAGGCGATCCGCGCGTTCCTCGACACCGCGCCGGAACTCGTCCACCAGCTGCGCACGCTGATCGACGCTAACTCGATCTTCATCGGCCGGATGAAGGGCATCGCCTACCTGGACCTGGCGAGCTGCATGGCCCTCGGCGTGACCGGCCCCATGCTGAGGTCAACCGGGCTGCCCTGGGACCTGCGCAAGTCCCAGCCGTACTGCGGCTATGAGACCTACGACTTCGACGTGCCGGTAACCGATACGTGCGACGCGTACGGCAGGTACCTGGTCAAGATGGACGAGATCGAGCAGTCATTGAAGATCGTCAGGCAGTGTGTCGACCGGCTGGCGTCGCGCGGTTCCGCAGGCTCGGGGACCGACCCGGTTATGGTCCGCGACGCAAAGATCGGCTGGCCGGCCCAGCTGTCGCTCGGCCCTGACGGCCTCGGTCCCTCACCCGAGCACATCGCGCACATCATGGGCCAGTCCATGGAGGCGCTCATTCATCACTTCAAGCTGATCACGGAGGGATTCCGGGTGCCCGCGGGCCAGGCGTACGCGGCGATCGAGTCGGCCCGCGGTGAACTCGGCGCGCACGTGGTGAGCGACGGCGGCACCCGGCCTTACCGGGTGCACTTCCGTGACCCATCGTTCAACAACATGCAGTCGGTCGCCGCGCTGTGCGAGGGCGGCATGCTGGCCGACGTGATCCCGGCGATCGCGAGCATCGATCCGGTGATGGGGGGCGTGGACAGGTAATGCCGTTCAGCGACGAAGTGCGCGCTCGCCTGGACGCTGACGCGGCGCAGATCATCGGCAAGTACCCGCGGCCGAGGTCAGCGCTGCTTCCGGTGCTTTATCTGGTCCAGTCGGAGGAGGGCTTCGTCTCCGCCGACGGCATCGAGTACTGCGCGGCGAAGTTCGGGCTGACCGAGACGGAAGTCACCGCCGTGGTGAGCTTCTACACGATGTACAAGCGCCGCCCGGTCGGTGACTACCACGTGGGCGTGTGCACCAACACGCTGTGTGCGATCATGGGCGGCGATCAGATCTTCGCCGGGCTCTGCGAGCACCTCGGGATCGGCAACGACGAGACCACGCCCGACGGCAAGATCATCTTGGAGCACGTCGAGTGCAACGCCGCCTGCGACTACGCGCCGGTCGTGATGGTGAACTGGGAATTCTTCGACAACATGACCCCCGCCTCGGCCCGCCAGCTCGTCGACGACCTGCGGGCGGGAAACACGGTCAGCCCGACCCGCGGCCCGAGCAGGCTGTGCACCTGGCGCGA
>JBKQQQ010000136.1:0-8297 GCA_052144275.1 Streptosporangiaceae bacterium | reverse complement strand
GTGACCGACTCGCCCATGACCTGGCCGACGATGCGGCGGCTCTTCCAGCCGAGCGCCTTCAGCGTGCCGAACTCACGCACCCGGCGCGAGACCGCCGCCAGCGTCAGCAGGCTGGCCAGCAGGAACGCCGCGATGAGGACCGCGATCGCAAGCCATTTGCCGAGGTTGTTGGCCAGGCTCGAGGCGCTGGACAGCGAGCCGGTGACCTCGCTGGCCAGGTCGCTGGAGGTGGTCACGGTGTCCGACGGCAGCGCATTCTTGATCTCGCTGGAGACGGTGCCGATGGCCGAGGAACTGGTGGCCGCGACGTAGATGGTGTTCACGTCGTTCTTCATGTTGGCCAGCTTCTGCGCGACCGCCAGCGGGATGTACACGTCCGAGGGGTTGTCACCGGCCGGCTCGCCGACGATCCCGACGACCTTGAAGTTAGTCGTGGTGCCGGTGCTGTTGCCGATGGCGATCGTGGATCCGACCGACAGCTTGTTCTGCGTCGCGTAGGAGGCGTCCACCAGCGCGACGTCCGAGGACGCGTCCGCGCTGGTGAAGGTGCGCCCGGCGCTGAGCTTGCCGGAGCTGAGCGGGCCGAGTTCGCCACCGCTGATGTCCACGCCGTCGACGCCGAAGCTGTTGGTGGTGAAGTTGGCGCGGAAGCTCTGGCCGGCACTGCCTGATCCGCTGCCCGAGCCGCCGCTCCCCGAGCCGCCGAAACCGCCGCTGCCGCCGTTGAAGTTGATGGCCGGCACGGTGCCGCTGAGCGTCCGGTCGTTCAGGGTCAGCCCGCCCGCCGCCGCCGACACGTCGTGCAGGTCAGCGACCGTGCTGACCGAGGACGCGCCGATCGAGGCGAGCGTGGCGCCCGCGGCGAGCGTGCTGGTGTCGATCTTGGTGCCGGCCGCGGGCCGCTTGGTGGTGCCGGTACCGAAGCGGAAGCCGAACGAGCCAGGCGTAAACGAGCCGGCCGTCGGCGTCTTGGTCACAGTGACGTCCGTGCCCACGCCGTACAGCGCGTGCAGCACGGTGCCCTGGGCGTTCTTGACGCCGGCCGACGCCGCCGTCACGGTGATGACCAGGCCCACGCCGAGCGCCAGGCCGAGCGCGATGAACACCGCCTGGCGCGTGCGGCCGCGAAGCTCACGCCGCAAATAGGTGAAAAACATTCAGCACTCCTCAGGACCGCCGCCTGTGCAGGCATAGATGGCGGCGCGGCCGCCCCGGGTGCGAACGCCGCGCCTGTTCAGAGCTTGGCCGCGTTACCTGAAGGAGTGCTGAACGGAAGCTGCCGGCTTACCGCAAGGAATCAGCTGCCGCGGGCGGCCCTGATCGTCTCGCGCAGCGAGCTGGTCGTGGCGAGCACGGCCGAGGGCTCGTACCCGCAGTGCGCCATGCAGTTGGCGCACCGGGGGTCCTTGCCCCGCCCGTAGGAGTCCCAGTCAGTCGTCTCGACGAGCTCTTTGTACGTCTTGGTGTACCCGTCCGACATCAGGTAGCAGGGCTTCTGCCAGCCGAGCAGCGAATAGGAGGGAATGCCCCACGCGGTGCAGCCGAAGTCCGTCTTCCCCTCGAGGAAGTCGAGGAACAGCGGCGTGTGGTTCAGCCGCCACTTCTTGCGCCGCCCGTCGGCGAACGCCTTGCGGAACAGTTCCCTGGTTTCCTCGACGCCCAGGAAATGCTCCTGGTCCGGCGCCTTCTCATAGGCGTAGGCCGGCGAGATCTGCATCTCGTCGATGCCGAGGTCGTCGTTCAGGTAGTTCAGCACCTCGATGATCGTCTGCGGGGTGTCGGTGTTGAAGAACGTGGTGTTGGTATTCACCTTGAAGCCGCGCGACTTGGCCAGCTTGATCGCGGCGACCGCGTCGTCGAACACGCCCTCCTTGCAGACCGACTCGTCGTGCCGCTCGCGCAGCCCGTCGATGTGCACCACCCAGGCGAAGTACGGCGAGGGGGAGAACTTGTCCAGCTTCTTGGGCAGCAACAGCGCGTTGGTGCACAGGAAGACGAACTTCTTCCGCTTGATCAGCTCGGCGACGATCACGTCGATCTGCGGGTGCATCAGCGGCTCGCCGCCGGCGATGGACACCATCGGCGCGCCGGACTCCTCGATCGCGGCCAGCGCCTGCTCGACCGGCATCCGCTGCTTGAGGATGTCGTGCGGCTGCTGGATCTTGCCGCAGCCGGCGCACTTCAGGTTGCAGGCGAACAGCGGCTCAAGCTCGACGAGCAGCGGAAACTTCTTATTGCCAGCCAGCTTCTGGCGCATCAGGTAGGACCCGACGCGCAGGGACTGACGTAGTGGCATGGGCATTAGTGCCGTACCTCCTTGGGCAGGCCGAACCGGATAGATTCCGTGGTCGTCACTCGCTCGGAGACCGACAGGGGGCCTAGCCCTGAAAGCGCCGAAATGATCTCCTCCACCACCGCAGGAGGCGCGGAGGCTCCGGCGGTGAGGCCGATCGTCGAAACCCCCGTAAGCCAGCCGAGCTGGATGTCCGCCGCGCTGTCGATCAGGTACGCCGGCGTACCGATGCGTTCGCAGGTCTCCACCAGCCGGACCGAGTTGGAGGAGTTCGCCGAGCCGGCCACGAGCACCAGGTCGGATTCGGCGGCGACCGCCCGTACCGCGGCCTGCCGGTTGGTCGTCGCGTAGCAGATGTCGTCGCTGCCGGGCGCGCGCACCGCGGGGAACCGCTCGCGCAGCGCGCCGGACACCTCCGTGGCCTCGTCGACCGACAGCGTGGTCTGCATCAGGTAGGCGACGCGCTCCCCGTCGCGCGGCCGCAGCGCGGCCACGTCTTCCGGCGTCTGCACCAGCACCGTCGAGGACGGCGCCTCACCCAGGGTGCCCTCGACCTCCTCGTGGCCGGCGTGGCCGATCAGCGCGACCGTGTACCCGTCGGCGGCGAACCGCCGGGCCTCCGCGTGCACCTTGGACACCAGCGGGCAGGTCGCGTCGATCACGGCCAGCCCGCGCCGGGACGCCTCGGCGCGGACCATGGGCGATACGCCGTGCGCGGAGAACACCACGGTGGCGCCGTCGGGCACCTGGTCGAGTTCGTCCACGAACACCGCGCCGCGGCTCTCCAGGTCGCCGACCACGCGGGTGTTGTGCACGATCTGCTTGCGCACGTAGACCGGCTCCCCCTGGAGCTCGAGCGCCCGCTCGACGATTTCGATCGCCCGCTCCACGCCGGCGCAGAACGACCGCGGCCCGGCCAGCAGCACCTGCCGCGGCGCGCAGGCCGCGGCCCACCGTTCGATCACGGGCACGGCGGCGCGCAGCGACCGCAGCGCGGCCAGCCCGCCGGAGACGATGCCCGCGACCGGGTGGTCCGGCGTGTCGGACACCGCGCGGACCACGGCCACGGGGCGCCGGCCAGCCGCGGTGGCCAGCGGCGCCGACTCCATGTCGGCCAGCAGCGTACCGTCGGCGGCCAGCGACGCCCGTTCGGACCGCCGGACCAGATGATCCACGGTGGTGATCCGGCCCGTGCGGGCCGACAGCCCGGCACGCCGCAGCTCAGCGGCCAGCAGCGGCGCCGACGCGCAGCTCACCAGGCCCGCCTCGGTGCCGACGACCAGGTCACCCGGGCTCAGGTCGGTGGTCAAGCCCGCACCGACCCCCATGATCGCGATTTGGCCGAACGAGGCGGCTTTGAGCTCTTCGGCACGGTGCGCCGCCCTGGTGGTGCCATACCCGGTGCGCAGCACCGTGGGGGTCTTCGGGTCAGAGCCGGTGCGTACCACCTCGGAGCCAGCACGCAGTCCCTGCCGGATGGCGCGGGCCTCGATGCGCATCGGGGCGCAGATGAGCAGCTGATCTGTCATGCGCTTCCTTCGGAGACATACCTGCCTAGGGCGCTGAGGGGAAAGGCCAGCCGGTACAGGTGATAGTTGATGTAGAAGTCGCCGGGGAACCCGGTGCCGGTGTACTGGGGCTCGTCCCAGCTGCCGTCGGGCCGCTGCGTCTGGGCGAGCCAGCGGACGCCGCGCTCGGTCGCGGCGCTGCCGTGCTCACCCGCCGCGAGCAGGGCGAGCAGCGCCCAGGCGGTCTGCGACGCGGTGGAGGTGCCCCGCCCGGCCAGCGCCGGGTCGTCGTAGGAGCGCAGGTCCTCGCCCCAGCCGCCGTCCGGGTTCTGGTGCTCCTCCAGCCAGGCCACGGCGCGGCGGATGGCCGGCTTGGACGGCTTCACCCCGGCCGCGATCAGCGCGGGGACCACGGCGCCGGTGCCGTAGACGTAGTTCGCGCCCCACCGGCCGAACCAGGACCCGTCCCGCTCCTGCGCCCGCAGCAGCCAGACGACGCCGCGGCGCACCACCGGGTCGGTCGCGCGTCCCTCGGCGGCGAACGCCTCCACGATGTGTGCGGTCACGTCGGCCGAGGGCGGGTCGATGACCGCGCCGAAGTCGCAGAACGGCAGCTTGTTGACGAGCTGGCGGGTGTTGTCCGCGTCGAACGCGCCCCAGCCGCCGTCCTTGGATTGCATCCCGGCCAGCCAGGCCAGCCCGCGGTCGATGGCGGCCTGCTTCCCGGGGCTCCTCGGGTTCTCGGGTCCGGCCCGGCGCAGCCCGAGAACGACTTCGGCGGTGTCGTCGGTGTCGGGGTAGACGTCGTTGTCGAACTCGAACGCCCAGCCGCCGGGGGCCAGGTCCGGCCGGCGCACCTGCCAGTCACCCGGGCCGCGGATCTCCTCGGCGAGTACCCACCGCGCGGCGCTGGCCAGCGCCGGGTGATCGGCGGGCAGGCCCGCGTCGGCGAGCGCGATCATGGTCAGCACGGTGTCCCAGACCGGTGACTGGCACGCCTCCAGGCGGCGCACCGGGCCTTCGGGGCCTTCCTCGGTGATGGTGAACCTGTCTAGGCCTGCCAGGCCCCTGGTCATGACGGGGTGGTCGAGGCCGTAGCCGAGCAGGTTCAGCGCCATCAGCGAGTACACCCAGGGCGGCTGGATGCCGCCCCAGCAGCCGTCCCGCTCCTGCCGGGCGATGATCCAGTCCGCACAGCGGCGCAGCGCCGCGCGCCTTACCGACTTTACCGGTCGGTAAAGGTGCAGGGACCGGTCCAGGGTGTTGAAGACCCTCGCCCACGGATCGGCGGAGGTGGGCGCACCGGCGAGGGGGCGCGCATCGAAGGAGCGGCGCGGGCCGGGGGCGCGGCCATGCGTGCCGCCGGTCTTGAGTTCGTCGATGGAGATGCCGATGGGGCGGGACGGGCGGAACGACTGGACCACGGCGAGCGCCACGATGGTCTGCCGCGCCCAGCAGCCCCAGTCGTAGATGTTGAGCGGGAACCAGGACGGCAGGTAGATCAGCTCGGGCGGGATGACCGGCAGGTCGTCCCACGACCACAGGCCGGAAAGCGCCAGCCAGATCCGGGTGAACACCCGGGTCGCCTCGACCCCGCCCTGGTCCAGTATCCAGGCGCAGGCCTGTTTCATGTGCGGCGCGTCCGGCTCGTCGCCGGCCAGCCGCAGCGCCAGGTAGGCCTCCACGGTGGTGGACAGGTCGCCGGGCCCGCCGTAGAAGTTGGCCCAGGTGCCGTCGTCCCGCTGCTGGGACCGGATCCAGCGGGCCGCCGCCGCGATCGCGGCGTCATCGGCCACGCCGAGGAACTCGCGCAGCAGCAGGTCCTCGGCGTCCATGGTCACGTTGGTCTCGAGCTCGCCCTGCCACCAGCCCTCAGCGTGCTGGAGCCCGAGCGCGTGGTCACGCGCTCGTTCCAGGGTTTGCTGAGCAAGGTCCAGGACTACCACTGGCGCGCCGTGATGAACTCGGCGATCGCGGTCAGCTCGGCCCGGACGTCTGCGGCCAGGTCGATGTCGGCCAGGCTCGCGTTGGCCTTCGCGAGCTGGGTGTCGGCCTCGGCCTCGGCCCAGTCCTTACCGCCCGCCGCGACCACCAGGTCGGCCGCGCGCACCAGGTCGTCCTCGCTCAGCGGTTCCGGGTCGGTGAGCAGGACGCGCAGTTCGGCCGCCTCGGGCGTGCCGCTGTTCAGCGCGGCCACGACGGGCAGCGACTTCTTCCGGGCGCGCAGGTCGGCGCGGACCGGCTTGCCGGTGACCGCGGGCGCGCCCCAGATGCCGAGCAGGTCGTCGGTGAGCTGGAACGCCAGCCCGACGTGCGCGCCGAACCCGGCCAGGGCCATCGCCAGCGTCGGCGGCGCGCCGAGGTGGACCGCGCCGATGCTGCAGGCGCAGGCCATCAGCGCGGCGGTCTTGTCGCCGGCCATTTCCAGGCACTCGGCCAGCGTCACGTCGTCGCGCTTCTCGAAGGCCAGGTCCGAGCCCTGCCCGCCGATCAGCCGCTGCACCGCGGCGGACAGGCACCGGGCCGCCCACGCGCCCTGCGGGGTGCCGTCCTCGAGCAGCAGGTCCTGGGCCAGCGCGAGCAGCGCATCCCCGGCCAGGATGGCCGCGCCGACGCCGAACACGGTCCAGGCCGTCGGCCGGTGCCGGCGCTCGGTGTCGTTGTCCATGATGTCGTCGTGCAGCAGGGAGAAGTTGTGCACCAGCTCGACCGCCACCGCGGCGGTCACGCCGCGCTCCGGCGGGGCGCCCGCGGCGCGGGCCGACAGCAGGGCGAGCGCGGGCCGCAGCGCCTTGCCGCTGCCGCTCCTTATCGGGTTGCCCGCGGCGTCCGCGAAGCCGAGGTGGTAGGCCGCGACGGCGCGCACGTCCGGCGTCAGCCGGGCGAGCGCGGACTCCATCGCGGGGCCCACTAGGTCCCGGGCCAGGGCCACACCCTCAGGCATTACAGCAGTCACTGACGTACCCCCATCGTTGAGGTAAGAACGGTATGACGTAGCTCGACGGCCGCGGTCAGGCCGCTGCGCACCGCGCCCTCCATCGTGTCTGGCCATCCAGTGTCGGTCCACGCGCCCGCCAGCACCAGTCCGGGCCGCCCGGTCGCGGCCTTCGGCCGCAGCGCGCCGCTGCCCGGCGCCTGGCGGAACGTCGCCCGCCGTTCGCGGGTGACGAAGAACTCGGTGACCTGGGCGTCGCGGGCGGCGGGGAACAGTTCGGCCAGCGCGGGCACGAACTGCTCGCGCAGCCGGGCCGCGGGCACGTCCGCGTACTCGTCGGCCGCCGACAGCGAGATGGCCAGGTACTGCCCGGGGGCCCCGTGGTGAGCAGCAGTCATCCCGGAGATGCGGGTGCGGTCGAAGACCCACTGCACCGGGGAGTCGATCGCGGCGGCGAACTTCAGGTCGGTCACCGGCCGGTCGTAGATCACGTGCACGTTGACGATCGGCGAGGCACCCAGGCCGGCCCAGCCCCGCACTGTGGCGGCGGGCAGCGCACCTGGCGGGAGCAGGGGCGCGGCCTTCTCGTGCGGCACGGCCAGGACCACGGCGTCGGCGGCCAGGTCGGCCCCTTCCCCGCGGCCCAGACGGACCCGGAACCGGGCCTGCTGGCCTTCAGTCACCTCGATCGCCCCGCCCTCGATAGCAGTGACCTTGGCGCCCAGGGTGACCTGGGCGCCGAGCTTGGCCAGCACGGTCGCGGCCGCGTCGCCGTGCAGTTCGCCCAGCGGGAGGGCGGGGACGCCGATGTCCGCCGCGTTGTTCTTGCCGAGCAGCCCGGTCTTCACCACGGTGGCGGCCAGCGCGAGCGAGGCGTCGTCGCCCGCGATGTTCAGGGCCGAGACCGAGAACAGGTCCCACAGCGCCCGGCGGGCCCGCTCGCTCTGCCCCCGCGCGGCCAGCCAGTCACCGAACCGCTGCGTGTCAGCCGCCGGGTCGGCCGGGTCAAGGTGGCGCATGGCCAGCGCGGGGCGGGAAACCTTGGCTCGTTCGGCCCAAGAAAGAAACGGGTACCGGCCCAGGGCCGGCAGCATATGCAGGGGGCCGGGGAGCGCGGTCCGGCGGAGCCTCGCCCTACGGCCTCCAGGGGCCAGGACGGTCACGTCGAAACGATCCTGCAGCGGGGCGTGCTCGGTCATGCCGAGCTTGGCCAGCAGGCCGCGGTAGGCGGAGCAGCAGCCGAGGAAGATGTGCTGGCCGGTATCGACGATCAGGCCGTCCCGGTGAAAGGAGCAGGTCGCGCCGCCGAGCCTGGGCCTGGCCTCGAGCAGGGTGACGTCCGCGCCCGCCTGTCCAAGCGCGATCGCGGCGGTGATCCCGGCCAGCCCGCCGCCGATCACCACCACCCTGGCGTCGTCGGTTTTCACCCGCTCCTCCCGGCCAGGGCCTTCACCGCGACGACGGCCTTCTCCCCCGCCGACAGCGATACCCGGCCGCGCAGCACCGCCGCCGGCTGGGCTGCGATCCGGTCGAGCAGCCGCCGGTAGATGCCGGCCATGGC
>JBKQQQ010000135.1:0-3336 GCA_052144275.1 Streptosporangiaceae bacterium | reverse complement strand
GGCTACGGCGTCCGGGCTCAGGCGGCGGCGCAGCCCTACGCCGAGCACGCCGCCCGCGATCACCAGGGCAGCGGGTACGGCCCGCCCAGGCCGCGGCCGCAGATCTCGGTCGAGGACGCCATGGCCGAGCTCGACGCGATGATCGGGCTCGCGTCGGTCAAGGAGCAGGTCCGCTCGATCGCCGCGTCCATCGAGGCCGCGCGGCGCCGGACGGTGGCCGGCATCACCACCGAGCGGCCGATGCGGCACTTCGTGTTCCTCGGCCCGCCTGGCACCGGGAAGACCACAGTGGCCCGGGTGCTGGCCAAGATCTTCTATGCCTTCGGCCTGCTCCAGATGCCGGAGGTCATCGAGGCGCACCGGGCCGACCTGGTCGGGGAGTACCTCGGCGCGACCGCGATCAAGACCAACGAGCTCGTTGACTCGGCGCTGGGTGGCGTGCTGTTCATCGACGAGGCGTACAGCCTGGTCAACGAGGGCGACGGGCAGGCCGACCGGTTCGGCACCGAGGCGGTCCAGGCGCTGCTCAAGCGGGCCGAGGACAACCGCGAGAACCTCATTATCATCCTGGCCGGCTACGAGAAGCAGATGGAGACGTTCCTGGTCTCCAACCCGGGCCTGGCGTCCCGGTTCGCGACCCGGCTGAAGTTCCCGAGCTACTCGCCGCCGGAGATGATGGCGCTGGCCGAGTCCGCACTCGACCGGCGCGGTGAGGTGCTCGACCCGGACGCGCGCCCGGTGCTGTGGCGCACGCTCGAGGAGGTCGGCCGCCGCCGGATGACCGACGACCTCGGCAACGGCCGGTTCGTCCGCAGCCTGCTCGAGAAGGCCGGCCAGGCCCGCGACGTGCGGGTGATGACCGGCACGGCCGAGCCCGCGGCCAAGGACCTGGTGACGATCCGCGGCAGCGACCTGCAGCAGGCGTATGCCGAGCTGACCAGCCGGCTGCGCGGCTACGAGGACACGCCCACGGTGGAGGGCGCGATCGCCGAGCTCGACGAGCTGGTCGGCCTGGAACCGGTGAAGCAGCAGGTGCGCGCCATCGCCGCGCAGCTGCGCGTGGCCAAGCTGCGTGACACGCACGGGCTGACCAGCCAGCCGCCCACCAGGCACTTCGTGTTCACAGGCCCGCCGGGCACCGGCAAGACCACGGTCGCGCGCATCCTCGGCCGGATCTTCGCCGCGCTCGGGCTGCTGGTCCGGCCCGAGGTGGTGGAGGCGCACCGGGCCGACCTGGTCGGCGAGCACCTCGGCTCGACCGCGATCAAGACCAACAAGCTCATCGACTCGGCCATGGGCGGCGTGCTGTTCATCGACGAGGCGTACTCGCTGCACAACGACGGCTACTCCGGCGGCGACGCGTTCGGCGCCGAGGCGGTGCAGTCGCTGCTCAAGCGGGCCGAGGATGACCGGGACCGGCTGGTGATCGTGCTCGCTGGCTACACCGACGACATGGACAGGTTCCTACGCAGCAACCCCGGCCTGGCGTCGCGGTTCAGCACCCGGGTAACCTTCCCCAGCTACGCCCCTGCCGACCTGGTGCAAATATCGAACCTGCTGGCCGAACAGGCCGGGGACATGTTCGACCCGGCCGCCAGGGAGGTGCTCGCGGGCATCTTCGCCCAGACCTGCGACGCGGGCCGGATCGACGAGCTGGGCAACGGCCGGTTCGCCCGGTCCTTGTTCGAGCGCGCGTGCGCCTGCCGGGACGTCCGGGTGGTGCGGCTGGGCGAGGAGGCGACCGCGGCCGACTTGACCACGCTGACCGCGGCGGACGTGGCGACGGCCTACCGCGAACTGGACCCGGGCACCCCGAAGACCTCGATAGCCGTCCCGGGCCAGGGCTAGCTCCGAATACCGCAGCCACGTGGACGGACGCTGGGAATTCTGGATCGACCGGGGCGGCACGTTCACCGACATCGTGGCCCGGCGCCCCGGCGGGGGGCTGGTGGCCCGCAAGCTGCTTTCCGACAACCCGGGCGCCTACCGTGACGCCGCGGTGGCGGGCATCCGGCAGGTACTCGGCCTCGAACCAGGCCAGGACATCCCCGCCGCGCGGATCGCCTCGGTCAGGCTCGGCACCACGGTGGCCACCAACGCCCTGCTCGAGCGGAAGGGCGAGCCCACCGTCCTGGTCATCACCCAGGGCTTCGGCGACGCGCTGCGCATCGCCTACCAGAACAGGCCGCGGATCTTCGACCGCCGGATCCTGCTCCCCGAGGTGCTCTACCAGCGGGTCATCGAGGTCAGCGAGCGGATCGGCGCCGACGGCGAGATCCTCACCCCGCTGGACGAGGACGCCGTGACCGAAGAGCTCAGGAAAGCCCGCGAGGCCGGATTCGCAGCTGCCGCCGTGGTCTGCATGCACGGCTACCGCTACCCGGCGCACGAAACCAGGATCGGCGCCATCGCCCGCGCCGTCGGCTTCACCCAGGTGTCGGAGTCGCATCGCACCAGCCCGCTGATGAAGCTGGTCTCCCGGGGGGACACCACCGTGGCGGACGCCTACCTGTCGCCCATCCTGCGCCGGTACGTGACCGAGGTAGCCCGCGAGCTACAGGGCGTCCCGCTGCTGTTCATGCAGTCCAACGGCGGCCTGGCCGACGCGGCCAGCTTCCGCGGCAAGGACTCCATCGTGTCGGGCCCGGCAGGCGGCATCGTCGGCATGGCCAGGACCGCGCAAAAGGCCGGCTTCGGGCACGTCATCGGCTTCGACATGGGCGGCACCTCCACCGACGTGTCGCACTTCGCGGGCGAGTTCGAGCGCGAGTACGAGACGCAGGTCGCCGGGGTGCGGATGCGGGCGCCGATGCTGGCCATCCACACGGTGGCCGCGGGCGGCGGCTCGGTGCTGCACTTCGACGGCAGCCGGTACCGGGTGGGGCCCGACTCGGCCGGCGCGGATCCCGGGCCGGCCTGCTACCGGCGCGGTGGCCCGCTCACCGTCACCGACGCCAACGTGCTGCTCGGCCGCATCCAGCCGGACTACTTCCCTCAGGTGTTCGGCACCCGCGGCGACGCCCCGCTCGACGCGGAGATCACGAGAACACGGTTCGAAGAGCTCAGGCAGCAGATCACCACGGCCACCGGCGACGACCGGGGCCCCGAGCAGGTGGCGGCGGGCTTCATCGAGATCGCCGTGGCGAACATGGCCAACGCGATCAAGAAGATCTCGGTGCAGCGCGGCTACGACGTCACGCGGTACGTCCTGAACGTGTTCGGCGGGGCCGGCGGCCAGCACGCCTGCGCCGTCGCCGACGCGCTCGGCATGACCCAGGTGCTCATCCACCCGCTGGCCGGCGTGCTGTCCGCGTACGGGATCGGGCTGGCCGACGT
>JBKQQQ010000134.1:0-3680 GCA_052144275.1 Streptosporangiaceae bacterium | reverse complement strand
CCGCGGTCACCGACGGCATCGCCCGCAGCGCGGGCGTGGTGACCAGCGCCGCGGTGATCATGGTGGCGGTGTTCTCGATCTTCGCCACCCTGTCCCTGATCGAGTTCAAGATGTTCGGCGTGGCCATGGCGGTCGCGGTGCTCATCGACGCGACCATCGTCCGCGGCGTGCTGCTGCCGGCCGGGCTGGCCCTGCTCGGCGAGCGGGCCTGGCCCCAGAGAGCCCGCGGGCCTCGGGGGCATCGCCGGGCCCGGCACGCCGAAGTGGCCCAGGCCGCCGCCGCTCCGGTGACCAGCGAAGTGCCGGGAATGAGCACCATCCGCTAAGGGCAAACGCCTCTGGGCCGGTCAGGGCATCACGCGCCTGGCCGGCCCAGAGGTTTGAGCCTCCTACGTGTTAACCGGGAAGCCGAGGTTGACGCCGCCGTGGCTCGGGTCGAGCCAGCGGGACGTGACTGCCTTGCCGCGGGTGTAGAAGTGCACGCCTTCGGTGCCGTGCACATGCGTGTCGCCGAACAGCGAGGCTTTCCAGCCGCCGAACGAGTAGTAGGCCATCGGGACCGGGATCGGCACGTTCACGCCTACCATGCCGATCTCGGCCTCGGACACGAACCGGCGGGCCGCTCCCCCGTCGTTGGTGAAGATGGCCACGCCGTTGCCGTAGGGGCTGTTGTTGACGAGGTCCACGGCGGCTTCGTAGGTGGGGGCGCGCAGCACGCTCAGCACCGGCCCGAAGATCTCGTCGGTGTAGCAGCTCATCTCCGGGGTGACGTGGTCCAGGACGCTCGGCCCGAGCCAGAAGCCCCCACCCACCTCCCCTGCCCCCTTCATACCGCCGATGACGGGGTGCACCCGGCCGTCCACGGCGAGCGTGGCGCCCTGGCGGACCCCGCTGTCCAGGTACGAGGCGACCTTGTCCCGGTGCGGCCCGGTGACCAGTGGCCCCATCTCGGAGCGCTCGTCGGCCCCCGGCCCGACCCGGAGCTTCGCCACCCGGTCGGCGATCCTGCTGACCAGTTCGTCGCCGACCGGGTCGACGGCGACCAGCGCGGAGACCGCCATGCAGCGCTCCCCCGCCGAGCCGAACCCGGCCGATACCGCGGCGTCCGCGGCCAGGTCGAGGTCGGCATCGGGCAGCACCACCATGTGGTTCTTGGCACCGCCGAGGGCCTGCACGCGCTTGCCCGCCCTGGTCCCGTTTTCGTACACGTACCTGGCGATGGGCGTGGAGCCGACGAAGCTGACCGCCTTGATGTCCGGGTGGCCCAGGATGGTGTCCACCGCCACCTTGTCGCCTTGCACCACGTTGAACACGCCGTCGGGCAGCCCCGCCTCGGCCCATAGCGAGGCCAGCAGCAGCGACGCGGACGGGTCCTTCTCCGACGGCTTGAGCACGAACGCGTTGCCGCAGGCGATGGCCAGCGGGAACATCCACATCGGCACCATGGCGGGGAAGTTGAACGGCGTGATGCCCGCGACCACGCCGACCGGCTGCCTGATCGAGTACGAGTCGACCCCGGTGGAGACGTTCTCCGAGAACCCGCCCTTGAGCAGGTGCGGGATACCGCAGGCGAACTCGACGACCTCAAGGCCGCGGGTTACCTCGCCCGCCGCGTCCGAGGCGACCTTGCCGTGCTCCTCGGTGATCAGCTGAGCGAGGTTCTTGGTGTTCGCGCGGAGGAGCTCGCGGAACGCGAACAGCACCGAGGCGCGCCTGGCCAGCGAGACGTGCCGCCAGTCACCGAACGCGTCCTTGGCCGCCTGGACCGCGAGGTCCACCTCGGCCGGCGTGGCGAAGTCGACCTGGCCGCTGACCTGCCCGGTCGCCGGGTCGTAGATGTCGCCGTGGCGCTCGGCCTCACCGTCCCAGGGCTTGCCGCCGATCCAGTGGGTAACGTACTTGGTCACTTGGCTTTCGTCTCCTCGTTCACCGCGGTGAGGGCGTCGGTCAGGATGCCGAGCCCCTCCTTCGCCTCGGCCTCGGTCAGCGTCAGCGGCGGCGCCATCCGCAGGGTGTGGCCGTACAGACCGCCCTTGCCGATCAGCAGCCCGCGTTCCCTGGTCGCCTCGAGCATCCTTCCGGCCAGCGGCGGACTCGGCTTCCGCGTGACCGGGTCGACCAGGTCGACGGCGAACATCAGGCCCTTGCCGCGCACGTCCCCGGCGATGGCGGTATTTCTTGCCGCTTCCTTCAGGCCGTCGATGATGATCCGGCCGGTGACGGCGGCGTTGCGCTGCAGGTCGTGGGAGAGCACGTAGTCGAGGGTGGCGTTGCCCGCCGTGGTCGCGACCGGGTTCCCGCCGAAGGTGGAGATGCCGTTGCCGCGGATCCCGTCAAGCAGGTCGCCGCGGGCCACCACGCCGCCGATGGCGAAGCCGTTGCCGAGGCCCTTGGCGAACGTCATCGCGTCCGGGACGATCCCGTGCGCGGAGATGCCCCAGAAGTGCTCACCGGTCCGCCCCCACCCGGTCTGCACCTCGTCGGAGATCAGCAGGATGCCGTGCTCGTCGAGGACCTCCTTGTACGCCCCGAGCAGCCCGTCGGGCGGCATGGTGAACCCGCCCACGCCCTGCACCGGCTCGGCCAGCAGGCAGCCGACGTCGGCGGGGTGGATGCCGCCGGCCAGCAAGGCCCGCAGGTCCTCCACGCAGGCTTTGATGTAGTCGGCGTCGGAGAGGTTGCTGTAGGCGGCAAGCTGCCGGTCCGCACCATGCAGATAATGTGTGCCGAACGGGCTGTGGCTCGACATTTTCCAGGCCGCGTTGCCCGTCACGCTGACGGCGCCGAACGAGCGCCCGTGATAGCTCCCGCGCATGGCGAGAACCTCGTTGGCCTGGCGGGCGGTGAGCGCGGCGAGCAGCGCGGTCTCATTGGCTTCGGTGCCCGAGTTGGTGAAGAACACCTTGGCGTTTTTTATGCCAGACAGCCTGGCAATCTTTTCCGCGAGCTCGACCTGGCTGCGGATCAGGTACAGCGTCGAGGTGTGCACGACGCCGCTGGCGATCTGCCGCTCGACCGCGTCGCGTACCTCGGGTACGTCGTAGCCGAGCATGTTCGTGAGGATGCCGGCGAAGAAGTCGAGGTATCCGCGGCCCTGGGCGTCGGTGACCCGGCAGCCCTTGCCGCTGACGATCTCGATCGGCTCGTCGTAGTAGATACCGACCCAGTTGGGGATGACCGCGCGGTGGCGGGCGAGGAGCTCAGACATGGTTCCCAGTCTTCCTGGTGGTGTGGGCTCGTGTGAACTGACACTATGTAAGGTTTTTTCTGCTCAGCTTTACAGGTAGCCTCTTGCTCTGTGCTGCCCACCGTTGGTGACCTGCTCGGCCTCGACGTGATCCGCCGGGGCAGCCCGCAAGTGGTCGCGGGTTCTGGCGGCCTGGGCGCCCGGGTCCGCTGGGTGCACGTGCTCGAGCTGGCGGACGCAGCGCACCTTCTGCAGGGTGGCGAGCTGGTGCTGACCACCGGGGTCGCACTGCCCGCCGAGCCTGCGCTGCTCGCTCGCTACGCCGCTGACCTGGCGGGGGCCGGGGTGAGCGCCCTGGCGGTCGAGCTGGGCCGCCGGTACGTCGGGTCCCTGCCTCCGGCTCTGGTCCGCGCCGCAGCCGACAGCGGGCTGACGCTGATCGCCTTCGAGCGGGAGGTCCCGTTCGTCGAGATCACCGAGGCGGTGCACGCCA
>JBKQQQ010000133.1:0-18701 GCA_052144275.1 Streptosporangiaceae bacterium | reverse complement strand
AAGCACCAATGTCGGAGGACAATGAGCACGATCTTTGACGAGCACGAGCAGCCAGACCTCGGGGACATGGACCTGGAGGAGCGGCACGCGCTGCGGCGGGTGGCCGGGCTCTCCACCGAGCTGCAGGACATCAGTGAGGTCGAGTACCGGACGCTGCGGCTCGAGCGGGTCGTGCTGATCGGGGTGTGGGACGAGGGCAGCCTGGCCAGCGCGGAGTATTCGCTCCGCGAGCTGAGCCGGCTGGCGGAAACGGCGGGCTCCGAGGTGCTCGACGGCCTCATCCAGCGGCGCGGCCGGGTCGACGCGGCCACCTACGTGGGCTCGGGCAAGGCCCGCGAGCTCGCGGACATCGTCGCGGCGGGCGGCGCCGACACCGTGATCTGCGACGGCGAGCTCACCCCGAGCCAGCTGCGCCGGCTGGAAGGCATCGTGCAGGTCAAGGTCATCGACCGGACCGCGCTGATCCTGGACATCTTCGCCCAGCACGCTCGCAGCCGCGAGGGCAAGGTCCAGGTAGAGCTGGCTCAGCTGCAGTACATGCTGCCCAGGCTCCGTGGCTGGGGCGAGTCGCTGTCCCGGCAGGCGGGCGGCCGGGTGGCTGGCGGCGGCGGTATTGGCACCCGCGGTCCCGGCGAGACCAAGCTGGAGACGGACCGGCGGCGGCTGCGGGCGCGCATCGCGCGCCTCAAGCGCGACATCTCGGGCATGTCGACCGGCCGGAAGGTGCAGCGCGGGCAGCGCCGCCGCGGCGACGTGCCCTCGGTGGTCATCGCCGGGTACACCAACGCGGGCAAGTCGAGCCTGCTCAACGCGCTCACCGGCGCCGGAGTCCTGGTCGAGGACGCGCTGTTCGCCACCCTCGACCCGGCCGTCAGGCGCGCCGTGACGCCGTCCGGGCGCGGCTACACGCTGACCGACACCGTCGGGTTCGTCCGGCACCTGCCGCACCAGCTGGTCGAGGCGTTCCGGTCCACGCTGGAGGAAACCGCCGAGGCGGACCTCATCCTGCACGTGGTGGACGGGTCCGACCCCGAACCCGAGGCGCAGCTCGCCGCGGTCCGCGGCGTGCTGGCCGAGATCGGCGCGGTGCACGTGCCCGAGCTCGTGGTGGTCAACAAGATCGACTCGGCCGACCCGGTCGTGCTGCAGGGCCTGCGCGCGCGGGAGCCGGGCAGCCTCAGCGTCTCCGCCAAGACAGGGGCCGGCCTGGCCGCCCTGCGCGACGCCATCGAGGCCGCGCTGCCCCGGCTCGACGTTCAGGTCAAGATGGTCGTGCCGTACCGCCGCGGCGATCTGGTCGCACGGGCGCACGCCGAGGGCGAGGTGCTCGCGGCCGAACACGTCGCGGAGGGGACCCGGCTCGAGGCGCGGGTTCCGGCGAGCCTGGCCGCACAGCTCCAGGCGGCGGCGCTGGACGATTGTGTCCAAGTCCAAGCGTGATTGTGGTCACGTTTGGCGGGTTTTTTCTCGCTGACTAAGGGCGCCTAAACCGCGCAAGCCGATAAGGTTCGGCATTTCGCCGAAAAGCTTGTCTGCGGTGGTGGCGGTGCAATAGCGTATCGGAATCGATATGTTGGCTGCCGCACCCGCTCGGCCCGTACCGATCGGCACCGACGCCAGCGCGTGGTGCGCAGCGGAGCTCGTCCAGTGCGTGCCGGATCTTCCGGCGCGTACATGTCATGGCAGGTGAACACTCATGGCGCATGGGGTCACCAGTCCTGGGGGGGACTGCCGGTGACTGTTCGGCTGCTGACCAACATCGGTCGGCTGTGGACTGGATCTGAGATCCTGAGTAACGCCGCCATCGTGACCGGCGACGACCGGATCGCCTGGGTCGGTCCTGCGGCGGAACTGCCGCAGCGCATCCCCGGGGTGGTCGACGACATCGTCGACGTGGATCATGTGGAGAACCTGGGCGGCGGCTTGGTCACGCCCGGGCTGATCGATGCCCATACCCACCCGGTGTACGCGGGCAACCGCTGGGCGGAACTCGCCATGCGATCCAACGGCTCGTCGGTCGCGGAGATCACCGCCGCGGGCGGCGGCGTCTCATCCACCGTCACCGTGACCAGGGGCACCGACCCCTGGACATTGTGCAACGGGGTGCGCGAGCGGCTGGGCCGCTGGCTGCGGTCCGGGGCCACGACCATCGAGGCCAAGACCGGATACCACCTGACCAGGGACGGCGAACTGGCCGACGTCCGGATGCTGCGCGGGCTCGAGGGCGAGCAGGGAATGCCGCGGGTGCACGTCACGTTCCTGGCCGCGCATTCGGTGCCGCCGGAGTTCTTCGGCCGTCGGCACGACTACATCGACGCGGTCAGCTCGTGGTGCGCGGACGCCGCCGCGGTCGGCGCGGACAGCGTGGACGTGTTCTGCGAGGAAGGCCGGTTCACCGAGGACGAGGCGCGCTGGATCCTCAACGCCGGCCGCCGCTCGAACCTGCTGCCGCGGCTGCACGCCTGCGGTGAGTCGCGCACCGGCGCGGCCCGGCTGGCCGCCGAGCTCGGCTGCGCGTCCGCCGACCTGCTGCACCAGGCCACCGAGGAAGACATCGCCGCGCTCGCCCAGGCCGGCGTGGCCGCCGTCCTCTGCCCTGGGGCGGCCCTGCAGACCAGTGCCCGGCCGCCGGTGCGCTCGCTGCTCGACAAGGGCGTCGCCGTCGCGCTCGGTTCTGACCACGCCCCGGGCGTCACCGGCATCACCTCGATGGCGCTGGTCATCTCGCTGGCCGTGTCCTACCTGGGGATGAGTGTCGAGGAGGCCCTGCGGGCCGCCACCATCGGCGGCGCGCACGCGCTGCGCGCCCCCGACCGCGGCGCCATGGTACGCGGCAGGCTGGCCGATATGGTCCTGTGGGACGCCGACCACGAGGGCGCCTTCGTCTGGTCCTACGGCCTGGCCCCCCGTCGTGTCTGGCTCGGCGGCGAACCGATCGCGGCCAGATAGCCTTAAGCAGGCCGGTTGTCGTGTCGGTTCGGCGCCCGTGTCGCGAACATGGCATGCTGCCGTCATGGCTGCGCGCACCGCCGTAAACCCACCCGCCACAGAGGTCGCCCCCGTCACGCTCGTTGTCGGCGAGGAGGAATTCCTCGTCGACCGCGCCGTCCGTGACCTGATCGCCGCCGCCCACGGACCGGCACGATGGAGCATCGAGCCGGCCACGGCCGGGACGATGGAGCATCGAGCCGGCGAAGCCCGTGACCCGGTGCCAGCCGGGGACCTGCATGACCTGGACTCCGCCGAGCTCGGCCCGGGCGAGCTGGAGTCACTCACCTCGCCCTCGCTGTTCGGCGGCGGCTGCGTGCTCGTCCTGCGGGCCGCCCAGAACGCCAGCAAGGAGGTGGCGGCCGAACTGGCCAGGTACGCGAAAAACCCGGCGCCCGACGTGGTCCTCATCCTGACCCACGCGGGCGGAGCCAAGGGCAAGGAGCTGCTGGCCTGGGTCAAGGGCGCCGGAGCGCGGGTGATCGAATGCCCGAAGCTCACCCGATTCGCCGAGCGGCTCGACTTCATCAGGGCGGAATTCCGCCGGGCGGGCCGGCGAGCCGACGACGGTGCCGCCCGTGCGCTGCTGGACGCGGTCGGTTCGGATCTGCGTGAGCTCGCGGCCGCCTGCGCCCAGCTCGCCGCCGACACCGACGGCACCATCGACGAGGCGGTCGTGGCCAGGTATTACCGGGGCCGGGCCGAGGCGACCGGGTTCACCGTCGCCGACCGGGCCGTCGAGGGGCACCTCGCCCAGGCGATCGAGCAGCTGCGCTGGGCGCTGGCCACGGGCGTGTCCCCGGTGCTGATCTGCAGCGCGCTGGCCCAGGGCGTGCGCCTGCTCGGCCGGGTCGGTTCCGCGCCCCGCGGCGCAAGCAGCGCGGCGCTCGCGGCCGAGGTCGGCGCCCCGCCATGGAAGATCGACCGGGTACGGCAGCAACTGCGCGGCTGGCACCCGAACGGCATCGCCCGTGCGCTGCACGCGGTCGCCGAGGCGGACGCGCAGGTCAAAGGCGAAGCGGCCAGCGCGGCCTACGCGCTGGAACGAGCGGTGCGCCGGATCGTCGCCAGCCGGGCCGGCGAGGACCTCAGCTAGCGAGGACCTCAGCTAGCTGGCGAGGATCCTAGCTAGAGGATCTCAGCTAGCCGACGCGGACCTTCGCTAGCTGGCCGCCAGTTCCGCGTAGCGCTTGGCGATCGCCGACTTGCGGTTCGCGGCCTGGTTCTTGTGGATGACGCCCTTGCTTACCGCCTTGTCCAGCTGCCGGCAGGCGGTACGCAGCGCGGTCCCGGCCTCGTCGAGGTTCCCCCCGTCCGCGGCCTCGCGGAACTTACGCACGGACGTGCGCAGCGAGGATTTCGCCGCTTTGTTCCGCTGGTGCGCTTTTTCGTTTTGCTTATTGCGCTTTATCTGAGACTTAATGTTTGCCACGCGTGGAAGTCCTTCAAGGTTGTCTGTGAGTGCCGCGACGACGAAGCTTATCCGAGCCGGACCCTGCACTCAAACCAGGGCGCACTCAAACCAGGACCTGGCGGGGGCACTGGGCCGGACATGGGATCATGGAACACCCAGGCCGCTAGCGGCGAATAACCCGAACGGAAGCGCGTGTCACCTCCCAGTCCCACCAGCCAGCCGGTTCAGAAGAACCGGCCGCGCCAGGACGCCCGCCCGGCGCCGGGCCACACCGATCAGGGCATGATCAGGAACTTCTGCATCATCGCTCACATCGATCACGGCAAGTCGACGCTGGCCGACCGGATGCTGCAGCTCACCGGCGTGGTGGAAGGCCGCCAGATGCGGGCCCAGTACCTGGACCGGATGGACATCGAGCGCGAGCGCGGCATCACGATCAAGAGCCAGGCGGTCCGGCTCCCCTGGACGGGCGAGGACAACCAGCAGTACGTGCTCAACCTCATCGACACCCCTGGCCACGTCGACTTCAGCTACGAGGTCTCGCGCAGCCTGGCCGCCTGCGAGGGCGCCGTGCTGCTCGTCGACGCCGCCCAGGGCATCGAGGCGCAGACGCTGGCCAACCTGTACCTGGCGCTGGACGCCGACCTGAAGATCATCCCCGTGCTGAACAAGATCGACCTGCCGGCCGCCCAGCCCGACCGGTATGCCGCCGAACTCGCCGGGATCATCGGCTGCGACCCCAGCGAGGTCCTCCGGGTCAGCGCCAAGACCGGTGAGGGCGTCGAGCAGCTGCTGCACGAGATCGTCCGGCTCATCCCCGCCCCGCGGGGAAACCCGGACGCCCCGGCGCGGGCCCTCATCTTCGACTCGATCTACGACACCTACCGCGGCGTGGTGACGTACGTCCGGGTAATGGACGGCCGGCTCTCCAAACGTGAGCGCAGCCTGATGATGTCCACCGGCGCAGCGCACGAGACGCTCGAGGTGGGGGTGATCTCGCCGGAGCCCATACCGAGCGAGGGCCTGGCCGCCGGGGAGGTCGGGTACCTGATCACCGGGGTCAAGGACGTCCGGCAGGCCCGGGTCGGCGACACCGTGACCAGCGCCGCCCACCCGGCCAAGGAGGCGCTCGCGGGATACGACCACCCACGGCCGATGGTCTTCTCCGGCCTGTACCCGGTGGACGGCGACGACTACCCCGACCTGCGCGACGCGCTGGACAAGCTGCGGCTGAACGACGCCGCGCTGCTGTACGAGCCCGAGACTTCCGACGCGCTCGGGTTCGGCTTCCGCTGCGGCTTCCTCGGCCTGCTGCACATGGAGATCGTGCGCGAGCGGCTGGAACGCGAGTTCGACCTGTCCCTGATCTCCACCGCGCCGAACGCCGTCTACCGCGTTGTCATGGACTCCGGCCAGGAGATCCGGGTGACGAACCCGAGCGACTTCCCCGGCGGGGCCGAGCCGGGCAAGGGCAAGGTGGACCGCGTCTACGAGCCGGTGGTGCGCGCTACGGTGATCTCACCGGCCGAGTACATCGGCACGATCATGGAGCTGTGCCAGGGCCGGCGCGGTTCCCTGATCGGCATGGACTACCTGTCGGCGGACCGGGTGGAGATCCGCTACACGCTGCCGCTGGCCGAGATCATCTTCGACTTCTTCGACCAGCTCAAGTCCAGGACCCGCGGCTACGCCTCGCTCGACTACGAGCCCGACGGCGAGCAGCAGGCCGACCTGGTCAAGGTCGACATCCTGCTGCAGGGCCAGCCGGTGGACGCGTTCAGCCAGGTCGTGCACGCCGACAACGCCCGCGAGTACGGCCTGGCCATGACCGCGAAGCTGAAGGAACTGATCCCGCGCCAGCAGTTCGAGGTGCCCATCCAGGCGGCTGTCGGCGCGCGCATCATCGCCCGCGAGAACATCCGCGCGCTGCGCAAGGACGTGCTGGCCAAGTGCTACGGCGGTGACATCACGCGTAAGCGCAAGCTGCTGGAGAGGCAGAAGGAAGGCAAGAAGCGGATGAAGACCATCGGCCGTGTCGACGTGCCCCAGGAGGCATTCGTCGCGGCCCTGTCCACCCAGCCGGGCGACAAGAAACCTCGCTAGAAAGATCTTTGGGCCGAACGGGCCGGGTGCGTGCCGCTACGTCTGTGGTCCGTTCGTGATGAACGGAGCCAGCTGCGCGGGCTGGACCTGCTGCACCGGAGCCAGCTGCGCGGGCTGCCCCTGCTGGAGCGGGACCTGCACCATGATCGGCTGGGCGTGCGCGGTGGCGATGGCGGTGACCAGCGCGGCGAGCGTGAAAATCACCAGCGCGGTGATGACAAGCGCAGCAGCGGAATGCCAGCTGCTGACCGGCTCGCCACCGGGCGGGACGGCCGGGCTGGCCTGCGGGTAGGGCAGGCCCGGCGGGTAGGGAAGGGGCCCGGCCGGCAGGTCGGCGGTCAGCGCCCAGAGGTCCCGGTAGGTCCGGGCCGCGTAGGCGCGCTCCACCCGGTCGGCAAGCTCGTCCTCGGTCAGCCGGCCCTCGGTGAAACCGGCCCGGAGCACGCCCACGGTCCGCTCGCGATCCGCGCTGCTCGCCAGCCAATCCGGGTCTATCCCTGCGCTCACCGGCAGCGCGGGGGCAGCGGAATAAGGCGAATATGCCTGACCTGGACCGTATGCCACGTTGAGCCTCCCGCGGACGCCTCTTACGAGTGTAGACGCGCGAGGGACGCCAGGAGTGCCATTGACACGTTCGGCGTCCCGCGCGGTCACGCGCCGAGAGCGGTGCCCAGGTTCGTGTAGTCCTGGTTGACCTGGTTGAGCGCCTGGTTCAGGTCGGCCGTGTTGGCGATAGTGGCGAACTGGGAGCCCGAGGTAGCCGCGCCCAGCCGGGCGTAAATGCTCGCGGCCTGCGAGACCGCCGTGGCCAGGGCCGTGTTCGCCGCGGTCGCCCGCGACGGCATCGGGATGGTCCGAAGCTGCCTGGCGAACGTGCCGAGCGTGGCCGCCACCTGGCGGTCCAGCTTGGTGATGCAGTCCAGGTTGCCGCCGCACGCCTTCACGTTGGCCGAGTAGTTGTCGATCGCATTGCTCACAGGGCTGGCGTCCGCCTCTACCTGGCCCGCCGCGGCCGCCGCGCTGACGCCGTTGCCGAGGGCCACCGCGTCGATCGCCCCGCCGCCGACCGCGACCAGCACGCCGAGCACCACGAAGCCCACCATGAGCTTCCGCGCTGCCCCGGACAGGATGAGCCGCCAACAGGACTCGCCCCCAGCCTCGTATCCCGGCTGAGCCCCGTACGCCGACTGCGGGTCGCCGTAACCAGGCTGGACGCCGTAGCCCGGGGGCGGCCCGGCCGGCGACCACGGCCCGGGAACGTCCGGGTCACCGAACAGTCCCGCGGGATACGCGCTGGTCAGCATCAGCGCGAAGGCGAGGGTCCTGATCTGGTAGCGCAGTGCGGCCGCCAGCGCCTGGTAGAGCGCCTCCGGCATCCGGCCGGAGATCAGCACGATCAGCCAGCTCACGAACTGGACGATGGTGTACGCGCCGTACGCGACGATGCCCTGGACGATCCAGCAGGGGATCAGCAGGAAGAAGCGGAACAGGACCGCCAGCCGGTTCAGCCGGCCGGGCATTACCGCGACCCGGACGGGATAGTCCGCGTCGTCGAGCGTGAAGGGCGGGTACACGTCGGTGAGCAGGAGCATGTAGGCGTACACCCTGATCAGCCAGCGCAGGTAGCCGGTGAGGAAGTCGGCCGCGAAGACGGGCAGCCGGCCGGTGAACAAGGCGCCGAACCAGCCGATAATCACGATCACCATGGCCGCGATCCCGAGCAGCCACAGGACGATGAGCTGCGGGATGACCATGAAGATCCGCAGCAGGACGGTCAGCCGGGACTGCGGAGCCGGGCCCGCGAACGCGACGAGTACCGGTGCGAGCGTCGGCTGTTCGGTGGCCGTGGCCGGTCCACCCGTGGCGTAGTACGCGGACATGTCCCCTGTTCCTGTTCGTCTCCCGCTGATGGCGCGACCGATCATATCGGCCCGATAGCCCGGGGCCGGGGTGGAACCGGGTAGCTGTCCTGCGTATACAAAGAAATGACCCGAACCGGGCGACGCCAGCTCCGCTCGTTATGTCAGCAGCTCAGACTGGTCCTAGCCGCCGATGCCCCCGCCGACGCCGCCGCCCGACGCCGAGATTACGGCGCCCACGATGGACAGGGCGATGAGGATGCCCCAGAAGATAACCGCCATGTAACCGAGCACCAGGCCGCTGGTCGCCAGCCCGTCACCGCGCTGCCCGGTCTGCCGCATCTCGCGCTTGGCCATGTGCCCGCAGATGATCGCCGGGATGGCGGTCAGGCCCATGGTGAAGAACTCGGCCACGCCGAGCACCAGCGATGCCCTGGCCAGCGAGTTGGTGGTGACGGGCGGCTGGTACACGGCCACCGGCCAGACCGCGGGCATGGCCCCGGCGGGCAGGTCGGCGGTGAGCGCCGTCAGCTCGCCGTACGTCCGGGCGGCGTAGGCCCGCCCCATCCGGTCGTTGTACTCCTCCTGGGTGAGACGGCCCTCGGCGAAGCCGGCCTTCAGCACGTCGACCGCGCGTTCCCGGTCCGCCGAGGCGGCGCGCATGGCCGGATTCATCTGGACCTGATAGCCGCCGTGCCCCTGGGCGACCGGATAGCCGCCCGGCGGAATCTGGTAGCCACCCGGCGGGACGTGGTACCCCGCGGGCGGGACCTGGTATCCGGCGGGCGGGACCTGGTATCCGGCGGGCGGGATGTGATAGCCGGCGGGCGGAGCGTAGGGGGTGGTGGGCGGAACCTGGGCGGCGGTCGGCTGGCCGTCGTCGGCCGCAGCCGGCCCCGCAGTGGCGGCAGGCCAGTTGTCCCTCGGGTACTGGGCCGGCCACTGCGACTCGTTATCTGCCAACGGTGCCTCCCGTAGACGCGACCCTGGGGCCTCGTGCCTCCCGAAAAACGCGGCCCTCTCAGTCTAAGTGACTGTTTGGTAAAGCGGGACGTGCACCGGCCATCCAGGCGTCCAGACGGGCCGGCCATAGCGGGTAGCGTGGCGGGCATGCCTGGCGCCCTGCCCGACGGTGAGCCCGTCCCTGCCGCGGGTACGCTGCCGGAAAGCGCGCTGGCCGGTCTCGGCCAGCGAGCGTTCGGCATCTACGTCCACGTGCCGTTCTGCACCACCCGCTGCGGCTACTGCGACTTCAACACCTATACCGCGGCCGAACTCGGCGCCGGGTCTGCGGCCGTGTCGCCCGGCAGCTATCCGGATCTGGCGATCGCGGAGATCAGGTTCGCGCGCCAGGTGCTCGCCAGCCGGGAAGAACGCGGTGCGGACCTGCCGGTCAGCACGGTGTTCTTCGGTGGCGGGACGCCCACCCTGCTGCCGCCGGCCGCGCTGGGCGGCATCCTGCGGGCTATCGACGCCGAGTTCGGCCTGGCTCCCGGGGCGGAGGTCACCACCGAGGCGAACCCGGAGAGCGTCGACGAAGCCAGCCTGAGCGAACTGCGGGCGCAGGGGCTGACGCGGATCTCGTTCGGGATGCAAAGCGCGGTGCCCGCGGTGCTTGCCGTCCTGGACCGGGTACATCAGCCTGGCCGCCCGGCGCGCTGCGCCGCGTGGGCCCGCGCGGCCGGCTTTGAGCACGTCAGCCTCGACCTGATCTACGGGACGCCGGGGGAGTCCGACGCCGACTGGCGGCGCTCGCTGGACGCTGCGGTGGCCTCCGGCCCCGACCACGTGTCGGCGTACGCGCTCACCGTGGAGGCCGGCACGCGGCTGGCGGCGCGCGTCAGGCGCGGCGAGCTGGCCGCCCCCGACGACGACGTGCTCGCCGACCGCTACCTAGCCGCGGACGAGGTCCTCACCGCGGCCGGCTACGGCTGGTACGAGATCTCCAACTGGGCAGCCTCCGGCCAGGCCAGGTGCGCGCACAACATGCTCTACTGGACCGGCGGCGACTGGTGGGGCATCGGCCCGGGAGCCCACAGTCACGTGGGCGGAACCCGGTGGTGGAACGTGCGGCATCCGGCCGCCTACGGCGCGAGGATCGCGGCCGGGAACAGCCCCGGCCAGGCCCGGGAGATCCTCATCGAGGCCGAACGGCAGCTGGAACACGTCATGCTGCGCATCCGGCTCGCCGAGGGCTGCCCGGTCGAGACACTCGGCCCGGCCGGGCGGGCGAACGCGGAGTCGGTGGTCGCCGAAGGCCTGGCCGACTCCGGCGCGCTGGCCGGCGGCCGGATCGTGCTCACCCGCCGTGGCCGCCTGCTGGCCGACGCCGTGACCCGCAAGCTGACCGAGCCCTAGCTCACGATGCGCGAGTTCACGATGCGCGCGCAGATCCAGCTGGGCACCTCGTACCGCTCGCCGCGGTTCGCCGCGATCGCGCCGCGGATGAGATACCTCAGCATCGACACCCAGATGACGAAGCCGACCGAGAGCACGACGACGAGGGCGACGGTGACGCTGTCCAGCAGGAGCAGGCCGCCGAGGATCAGGCAGCACAGCGCGTACAGCAGGCCGGTCAGCGACAGGTTCACCGCGGTGGCCGCGTGGTATCGCATGAACGGCGATCTTCTCGCCCGGAGCGCGTAGATGACCAGCGGGATGACGGGCCCGAGGACGATCGCCCCCAGGTACCCGAAGGTAGCCGAGGTCATGTCGCCGTCCCCGACCCGCTCGAGACCCCCCTGCGACGCGGGCTTGCTCGTCATCGGTCCTCGCGTGTCGTCCGGTGCTGTCGTCACGCTATGCGCTCCCCGGCATGGTGACGAAATCGATCAGCTCCTCGACCCGGCCGAGGAGCTCGGGCTCGAGGTCGGCGTAGCTGGTCACCGAGCGCAGGATGCGCTGCCAGGCCGACGGCACCTCAGGCGGCCATCCGATCGCGCGCAGCACCCCTTCCTTCCACGGCTGCCCGGGCGGAACGTCCGGCCAGGCTACGATGCCGACCGCGGACGGCCGCACGGCGGCCCAGATGTCGATGAACGGATGCCCCACGATCAGCACGTCGGGTGATCGCACGCTGCCCGCGATCCTGGTCTCCTTGGACCCTGCCACCAGATGGTCCACGAGCACCCCGAGGCGGCGGCCGGGCGCGGGGGAGAAGCTCTTGACGATGGCCGGCAGGTCGTCGATGCCCTCCAGGTACTCGACCACCACCCCGACGTCGCGCAGGTCGTCGCCCCAGATCTTCTCCACCAGTTCGGCGTCGTGCTTGCCCTCGACGTAGATCCGGCTCGCCCGGGCCACCTTGGCCCGACCCCTTTCAGCCGAAGGGGCGGCCACCGAACCGGAGGCCGTCCGGCTCGGCCGGGCGGGTCGGTCCGGAGCAGGCGGGACGAGCGTGACCGGCTCGCCCTCGAGCAGGAAGGCGGCCGGGGCCAGCGGGAAGATCCGCCGCTTGCCGTGCCGGTCCTCCAGCGTCACGGCGCCTTTTTCGTAGCCGACCACCGCGCCGCAGAACCGGCCCTCGGAGTCCTCGACCACCAGACCGCGCTCCGCCTCGACCTTCGGCACCTCGCGCTGGCCGGGTCCCGAGAACCGCCGGCGTCTGTGCCCATTTCCGGGCTCACTTCCGGCCGCGAGCACGTCGGCACCGTACTGCCTGCTCCACACCGGTATTCTCCTCAGCTGTGTCCTTTGGCCGAGCCGCGGGCCCGGCTATACCTGCGCAGCCATACCTGCGGGCAAGCGTAGCCGAGCAGAAGCAGGCCCGGACGCCGCCGACACGCCGCTATCGCGGCTCGCGCTGGCGGGTTACCATCCTGCTGTGGGCATACCCAGGGTCGGCCCTTGGGTATGATCGCGCGGCCGTTCGCCTCGCTGTCACGCGCCGGGAACTTGTTTGACGCAATAGACTTAGCACTCGGGACCTACGAGTGCCAAGGAGGTGAACGCGTGCTCGACGAACGGAAACTGACCGTGCTCCGTGCCATCGTCGAAGACTACGTGTCCACCACGGAACCGGTGGGATCCAAGTCGCTGGTCGACCGGCATCACTTCGACGTTTCCCCCGCGACCATCAGGAACGACATGGCGGTGCTCGAGGAGCAGGGCTTCATCGCCCAGCCCCACACCAGCGCCGGGCGGATACCCACGGACAAAGGCTACCGGCTCTTCGTCGACCGGCTGTCCAGCGTGAAGCCGCTGTCGGCGGCCGAGCGGCGTGCCATCGAGACGTTCCTGGCCGGCGCGTACAGCCTCGACGACGTGGTGACGCGGACGGTCAGGCTGCTGGTTCAGCTGACCCGGCAGGTGGCCGTGGTGCAATACCCGTCGCTGACCAGGTCCGCGATCCGGCACATCGAGCTCGTCCCGCTCACCCCGCAGAGGCTGCTGCTCGTGCTCATCACCGACACCGGCCGGGTCGAGCAGTGCACCGTCGACCTGCCCGACCCCTGGGATGACGCCTCGGTATCTCACGTGCGAGAGGTCCTGAACGCCTGTCTGGGCGGGCACAAGCTGTCCGACGCCGCCGCGATGGTTACCGACGTAGCCGAGCGGATCCCGGCCGAGGAGCGGACGAACGCCAACGCCGTCCTGGCGGTGCTGCTGGCCAGCCTGGTCGAGCGGAGCGAGGAAAAGATCGTTTTCGGCGGAGCCGCGAATCTGGCCGCGCACGACTTCAGCAAGGGTTTGCGGGAAGTGCTCGAGGCCCTGGAAGAACAGGTGGTGCTGATGCGGCTGCTCGGGGAGGCGACCGAACCGGCCATCCTGACCGTTAGGATTGGTGCGGAGAACGAGGTCGCGGGCCTGCGGACCACGTCGATGGTGTCCACGGGCTACGGGCACGCGGATCAGCCGCTGGCCAAGCTCGGCGTGCTCGGGCCGACCCGGATGGACTACCCGGGCACGATGGGCGCGGTGCGCGCCGTGGCCCGTTACCTCGGCCAGATTTTGTTGGAGTCTTAGTGGCGACCGACTATTACGCGTTGCTCAAGGTCCGCCGGGACGCGACGCAAGACGAGGTCAAGCGCGCCTACCGGCGGCTGGCCCGGGAACTGCACCCGGACGTGAACCCCGATCCTGAGACCCAGGAGCGGTTCAAGGAGATCACCCAGGCGTACGAGGTCCTGTCGGACACGGACAAGCGCCGGATGTACGACATGGGCATGGACCCGTTCGCGAGCACGGCGGGCGCCGGAGCCGGCCCGTTCGGCCAGGGGTTCAACCCGCTGAACGACCTGCTCGACCAGTTCTTCGGCGCGGCAGGCGGTGCCTCGACGCGCGGGCCGCGGAGCCGGGCGCAGCGCGGCCGCAATGCGACGATCAGGATCGAGCTAGAGCTGTCCGAGTGCTCGTTCGGTGCCACCCGTGAGCTCACCGTGGACACGGCCGTAGTCTGCCCCACGTGTTCCGGTGAGGGCACGGCGCCGGGCACGCACCCGCAGACCTGTGACATCTGCGGCGGGCGCGGCGAAGTGAGCCAGGTGACCCGCTCCTTCATCGGCCAGGTGATGATGGCCCGGGTCTGCCCGGGCTGCGGCGGATACGGCACGGTGCTGGTCCGGCCCTGCCCGGAGTGTGACGGCGATGGCCGGGTTCGGACCAGGCGGACCATCAAGGTGCGGATCCCGGCGGGCGTCGAGGACGGCACGCACATCCAGCTGGCCGGCGAAGGCGAAGTCGGCCCGGGCGGCGGTCCGCCCGGCGACCTGTTCCTGGAGATCGTCCAGCGTCCGCACGCCATCTTCGAGCGGCAGGGCGACGACCTGCACTGCACGGTGACGATCCCGATGGTGGCCGCCGCGCTGGGGGCCACGCTGTCGGTGGAGAGCCTGGATGGTCCCGCCGACATCGACATCAGGCCCGGCACCCAGTCCGGCCAGGTCATCCCGCTCTACGGCCAGGGTGTCAAGCACCTGAACGGCAACGGACGCGGCGATCTCGTCATCCACGTGACCGTCGAGACGCCGTCCAAGCTGGACGCCGAGCAGGAGAAGCTGCTGCGCGAACTGGCCAAGCTGCGCGGTGAGGAAGCGCCGCCCGGCAAGTTCGCACCGGGTCAGCAAGGGTTCTTCTCGAGGCTGCGCGACGCGTTCAACGGGCGCTGACCCCTAGGAGCGTCATGCAAAACCGGCTCGCGAGTGCAGGCCTTCTGGGCCTGCGCGAGCGGCCGGTACAGGTGACCCAGTCAGCGACCACAGCGGGTTCTTTGCGTGACGTGAACTTTTATCTGGAGCATTAGGTGCAGCCGCCCGTATTCCTGGCCGACCGCGCGGCGCTGGAATCCGATGTCGTCGTCCTGTCCGGGACCGAGGGGCGGCACGCGGCCACCGTACGCAGGCTGCGCCCGGGCGAGCGCGCAGACGTGGCCGACGGCGCCGGCCTGGTGGTCGAGTGCGTGGTCGCCGGGCCTAAGGCTGACGGTCTTGAACTCACCGTGCGGGCCCGGCGGGAGGTGCCACGCCCGGATCCCGCGATCACGGTCGTCCAGGCCATCCCGAAGGGCGACCGGGGCGAGCTGGCCGTCGAGGAGATGACCGAGGTCGGGGTGGACCGCATCGTGCCGTGGGCCGCGGCGCGCTGCGTCCCGGTATGGCAGGGAGCCCGCGGCGAGCGCTCGCTGGCCAAGTGGCGGCTGACCGCGCGGGAGGCCGCCAAGCAGTCGCGCCGCGCCTGGATACCCGAGGTCACCGACGTCGCCTCGGCCGGCCAGGTGGCTCAGCTGATCGCGAAGGCGGCCTGCGCGATCGTTCTCGAGCCCGGTGCCGCCAGCGGCCTCGGCCGCCTCAGCCTGCCGGAATCGGGTGACCTGCTAGTCGTGGTGGGCCCCGAGGGCGGGATCACCGACACCGAGAGCGCGACCTTCCGCGCGGCGGGAGCCATCGCCTGCCGGCTGGGGCCCACCGTGCTGCGGACCTCGACCGCCGGGACCGTGGCCGCCGCCGTCCTGCTCAGCCGCTCCGGCCGCTGGTCCTGAGCAGCCTCTCCTGAGCCGCCTCAGGGCCTCTCCCGAGCCGTCTCAGGGCGAGGCCGGGGATCCTGACTCGACGCTGCCTGACTCGACGCTGCTCGCCCCGGCGCTGGCTGGCCGGATGCTGGTGGATCCGGCGCTACTCCCGCTGGGCGAGGTGCTGCCGGTCTGGCTGACGTTGCTGCCGTTCGAGGTCACTGAATCCGACGCCGACGAGGACGACGACGCCGACGAGGACGCCGACGAGGGGCTGGCGCTGGCCGATGTGGAAGTTGACGTGGTGACCTTGGGCGTCGGCGTAGTTGTCGGGGTCGGGGTCGCGCAAGGGCTCGCGGATGCGTTGGCCGTCTTGGTGCCGGTCGCGCTGATGTTCGCCGTGGCCGAAGCCGTCGCGGGCGAGCTGCTCGCGGCGGTATCGGTCGCGGTGCCAGTCGCGGTCGCGCTCGCGGTGCTGGTCGCGGTACTGGTCGCGGTGGTGCTGTCGCTGGGACTAGCGCTGCTGCTGGCCGGGCTGTCGCTCGTGCTGCTGCTGGCCGGGCTGCTCGCCGTGGCCGTGGGGGTCGCGGTCGGGCTCGGCGACTCGCTCGCCGTGTGCGAGGGGGACGGCGAAGGACTCGACGGGCACGCGGTCGGCGTCGCGCTGGTCTGGCTGCTGAGGATGCTGCTCGGACTGACGCCGCCGACCGACGAGCTTATCGGGCCGGCGCCCGATCCGTCCGTGCCCGGGGTTCCGGTGCTGCTATGCGAGGCAAACCCTACCGCCGAGCCGATCTGCCCCAAGGCCTGGCGCAGCGGCGGCACCGCCAGGACAACGCCGATGGCGAACACGGCGCAGGCCGCCGCCAGGGCCGACCGGAGCAGCCCGTCCCGCCAGTCCCGCGACTGGCGCCGCGCGTGACCACGCCCCGAACCGTGCGCCGGCGAACCGTGCGCGGCCGAACCGCCGCGCATGGCGTTCCATCGCCGGACCCTTTCGGCCAGGAAACCGCCCGATGCCGCGGCCTTGGTCGCCGCGGAATGCTTGCTGGCGTACGCCGGTCCGGACCGGACCCGCGCGCGGATGCGCTCCAGCCCGTCCGGGCGCGGCTCGATCTGGTCCGCGGCGGTGTGCAGGGCGTGACGCAAGAAGTCGCCGAAATCGCCGCCCGTCGGGGGCGTGTCGTCGGGGCCGTGTCTGCTCATCAGTCCTGCTCCAGCGCAGCGCGCAGGGCGGTCATGCCGCGGGCGGTGTGGCTTTTGACGGCGCCGCGGCTGATGCCCATGGCCGCAGCGATCTCGGCTTCGGACAGGTCGGCGTAGTAGCGCAGCACGATGGCCTCGCGCTGGCGGTCGGGCAGGTCGCGCAGGGCGGCGACGACGGCGTGGCGTTCGAGCAGGACCATGGCGCCGTGCTCGGCGCTGGGCATGTCCGGGGGGGCTTTCTGCAGGTTCTTGTCGACCACGGTGCGGTGGCGCAGGACCGAGCGGGACCGGTTCACCACGGCCTGCCGCAGGTAGGCCAGTGCCTTCTCGGCGTCCCGCAGCCGCTGCCAGCCGCCATGCATGGCGACGAACGAGTCCTGGACCACTTCCTCGGCGGTGGGCGTGTCCCGCACCAGCAGGGCGGCCAGCCGGACCAGGGCCCGGTAGTGCAGCGAGTAAAGCTCGGTGACCGCACGATCCGCGCTCCACCCTATGCGCGTGGTGGGCGATGCCAGGAAAGCATCAGGCGCGATGCCACCAGAGGCCACCAGTGTTTCGGTCACGTGTATTGGACGCGTTGGCCCGTCGTCAGGTTCACTCTCCATCTGGCCGCTTCCGTGCCGCGGCAGGAGCGGCAGGAGTCGCGCAGGACCACGGTCTCCGGTCCTTCATCCCCAAATCTCCCACCCATCTGACCGTCCGTCGCCTTGCCGTCAGTGGCAGACCGCCTAGCCAGTTGCCTGGACGAACGGTCAGCCGGGCACCGATCCAGGCGTGTCAGGCTGAAGCTGGCGACTATCGGACACGCCGCCAGACACCGCCGGAGGATTGCCGAAAGTCAAGAATATCCATTGACCGTGAGGATACGACAGCACTTGGAAGGATCAGCACCATGACAACGGATCGCAACACCGTTACTCGGTGGTACTCCCTGATATGACCAGAATATTGGGTCATACAGCCATTGCCTGTTCGGCACCCGGTCAGGCGGAAGGATGATCCGTAAGCGCCCCGGGAAGCCCTAGGATCTTCGTGTGGCTGAATGTTTGTTCTGCGCCATCGTGGCCGGCGAAATCCCTGCGACCACGGTGCTTGAAACGGATCGGATCCTGGCCTTCCGCGATATCAACCCGCAGGCCCCGACGCACGTGCTCGTCATCCCGAAGGAGCACTATCCCGACGTCTCGGCGCTCGCCGCCGCAGACGGCGGGCTGCTCGGCGAGGTGATTACCGGGGTGCACCGCGTAGCTGAAACGGAGGGGGTCAGCCAGGACGGCTATCGCGTGGTCTTCAACACCGGCGCCCACGCGGGCCAGACCGTCCCGCACGTCCACGGGCACCTCCTCGGCGGCAGGTCCCTCACCTGGCCGCCCGGATGACCGGTGCCCAGCCCTGGACAGGCCAGCTCTGGACAGGCCAGCCCCGGACATGCCTGATCCCGGATAACATGGGGCCAGTACGCTCGGGGGGCGGTCCTCCGGGTCTTCGAGAGCACCGAATTGACAGATATCAGAAACGATGACCTGAGCGCCGGGAGCACTTCCAACGGCGACGGGCAACGCGAAAACAGGGCCGAGGGCGAACCGCGGTCTGTCGTGAAGATCGTGATACCCGCTGATCATTCGATGGTCAGCCTGCTCGGCTCCGGTGACGAACTGCTGCACGTGATTGAGCGGGAGTTCGACGCCGACATTCACGTCCGCGGCAACGAGATCACCGCGACCGGGAACCCGGCGGAAACCGCCCTGGTCACTGCGCTCTTCGACGAGCTGCTCGAGTTGCTGCGCAAGGGCACGGACCTGACGGCCGACGCGGTGGAGCGGACCGCGGCCATGCTGCGGGCCGAGCGCGGCGTCCGCCCGGCCGACGTGCTCACCGTCGGCATTCTGTCCGCCCGCGGCCGGACGATCCGGCCCAAGACCCTGAACCAGAAGCGCTACGCGGACGCGATCGACCAGCACACGATCGTGTTCTCCATCGGCCCGGCGGGCACCGGGAAGACCTACCTGGCCATGGCCAAGGCGGTCAAGGCGCTGCAGGCCAAGGAGGTCAACCGGATCATCCTGACCCGGCCGGCCGTGGAGGCGGGGGAGCGGCTGGGGTTCCTGCCCGGCACCTTGTACGAGAAGATCGACCCGTACCTGCGCCCGCTCTACGACGCGCTGCACGACATGCTCGACCCGGA
>JBKQQQ010000132.1:0-5389 GCA_052144275.1 Streptosporangiaceae bacterium | reverse complement strand
CGGAAGTGGAACCGGCTCACCGAACCGAAGTTCCGGTCCCAGAACCTCCCGATCCCGTCGTGCCCGTGGTGCCCCGTGCCGCCGGGATCCAGCAGCGAGGGACCGACGGGATCTGCCACGACCGCGTCCGGGGCGAACAGGGCAAGCCACTGGTCCTTGCGCCGGGCGGCGACGGCGGCCATGGAGTGACGCGAAGCGCGGCGTGCGGGGTGATCGCTGTCGGGAGCTTCCCAGGTGATGGTGCTTGTCACAGGAAAACTGTAACGTGTTCTAGTTCTGCGTCAAGGTGCGTCCCACGGCCGCCGGGACCGGGGGCGCGGTGCAGGCTCAGGGCGCGACAGAAGACCAGTCCGAACTGGGCAGCCAGGTCGTAACGGGGAAACACCGGTGACCGCTCGTCCGCTGACTGTCCTTCCGCTGACGCTGTCATGGCAGCCTCCTGACCGGAGATCTCATCGCCGCCGCTCCGGGGCGAGTCGCCGTGCGCAGGTGACCACCCAGCGGCAAACTGAAACAGGTTCTAGTGGACGCTAACCACTCAGGACCCGGCGGTCAATGGTCAGGCGCCGGAGCCTGCGCCGCCGCCGGCTGCCCTCGCGCCGGTCACATATTCTCGGGTTCCGTCGGTGACGTAGGCGGGAGGTGCGACGTGCGGGCGGAAGAACCCGAGGGCGTCGAGCGCGGCGATGTCGCGATCGAGTGGGGCAGCGACGCGCTGGCAGAGCTCCTTAGCCGTCTCGACCTGCGGTACATCGCGCTCGTCCCTGGCTCGAGTTACCGCGGACTGCACGACAGCCTGGTGAACTACAACGGCAACCGTGATCCGCAGCTGCTCGTCTGCCTGCACGAGGAGCACGCGGTCGCGATCGCCCACGGCTACGCGAAGGTGACCGGGCGCCCGATGGCCGTCGCGATACACAGCAACGTGGGCCTGATGCACGCGAGCATGGCCATTTACAACGCCTACTGCGACCGCGTCCCGATGCTGATCATCGGGGCGACCGGCCCGGTGGACGCGGCCAGGCGGCGGCCCTGGATCGACTGGATCCATACCTCGGCCGACCAGGGTGCGCTGATCCGGCACTACTCCAAGTGGGATGATCAGCCCGCCTCCGTCGAGGCGGCCCTGGACTCGCTCGCCCGCGCGTACGCGATCACCCGGGAGGCGCCGTCCGCGCCGGTATACGTCTGCCTCGACGTGAGCCTGCAGGAACAGCCGCTGGCTACGCCGCCGGTGATCCCTGATGCTCGCCGGGACCGGTCGCCGTGGTCACACGGGCCAGATGCGGTCGCGGTCCAGACCACGCTGGAGTTTCTCGGCGCAGCGCGCCGTCCGCTCTTCCTGCTTGGCCGCCTCGGGCGCGATGAGCAGGACTGGGATCGCCGGGTCGCGCTGGCGGAACGGTACGGGGCGCTGGTGATCTCCGACCTCAAGAACGGCGCGGTCTTCCCGACCAGGCACCCGCTGCATCCGAATCCGCCTGGCATGTTCCTGCCTGCCGCGTCCGCCGAGCTGATCGGCGCCGCGGACCTCATCGTGAGCCTCGGCTGGACCGACCTGGCCGGGACCATCTCCGCGGCAGCCAGCCACGGTCATCCGGCCTCGGCGCGGGTCATCTCCGCTGCGACGGACTCCGCGCTGCGCAACGGCTGGTCCATGGATTCTTTTGGACGTGAGCCCGTTGACCTGTCCGTGCCCGCCGATCCTGACCTGCTGGTGCGCGCGCTGATCGAATCGGGCGAGCCGGTGAAGCCGAGCGAATGGCCGGTACCGGGCGGCGCCCCGGCCCCGTCTCAGGACCCCGTAACCGACGGCGGCGACAGCATCTACCTGCATGACCTGGCGGGCGCGCTGCGCGGCGCGCTCGCAGGCTCGCCTGCCTGCCTGGTCAGGGTGCCGCTCGGCTGGGGCGGCGCCGATCTCGAGGTGGACCATCCGCTGGACTACCTGGGGATGGACGGCGGTGCGGGCATCGGCTCCGGGCCGGGTATGGCCGTGGGCGCCGCGCTCGCGCTCGAGGGCAGCGGCCGGCTGCCGGTGGCCGTCCTGGGTGACGGCGACTTCCTGATGGGCGGGACCGCGGTCTGGACCGCGGCGCATTACCGGCTGCCGTTGCTCATCGTGGTGGCGAACAATTCCTCCTTCTACAACGATGTGGTTCACCAGCAGCGCATCGCGGGCCAACGCCGGCGGCCGGCCCGGAACTCCTGGATCGGCCAGGCCATTTCCGACCCCGATCCCGATCTGCCGGCCTTGGCCCGTTCGCTCGGCTTCCATGCCGCTGACCAGGTACGCGACCGCTCCGCGTTGCCGGCCGCGCTCGCCGCGGCGGTCGGCGCGGCTCGCTCCGGGCGCTGCGTGCTGGTGGACGTACGAGTCCGTCCGGACGGCTACCCGACCGTCAGCGGCTAGGTTAACCTCGACCGGTGGAACCCACACTGAGCCTCGCCCTGGTGGACGGCGAACGCGCTGGCGCGGTCTCCGGAGCCACCCTGGACGTGGTCAACCCCGCGACGAACGGCGTCATCGGGCGCATTCCCCGGTGCGACGCCCACGATGTCGAGGTCGCCGTGGCCGCCGCGAAACGCGCGGCCGCCCGGTGGCGGTCCACCGAGCCCCAGATGCGCGCGGCCGCGCTGCTCGCCTTCGCCGATGCCGTGGCCGAACGCGGTGAGGAGCTAGCCCGGCTCGACTCGATGGACAACGGCAGCCCGCTGCACGAGATGCGCAACGACATCGGGCTCGCCACCAGCCAGATGAGGTACCTGGCCGGCCTGGCGCTCGAGGTGCGCGGCCGGACCATGCCCGAGACGCCTGGCCGGCTGCACTACACGGTGCGTGAGCCGTTCGGCGTGGTCGCCCGGATCATCGCGTTCAACCACCCGCTGATGTTCGCCGCGACCAAGCTCGCCGCTCCGCTGCTGGCCGGTAACAGCGTGATCCTCAAGCCGTCCGAGTTCACCTCCCTGTCGGCGCTGGCGATGGCCGAGGACCTGCAGCGGCTGTTCCCGCCGGGCGTGGTGCAGATCCTGACCGGGCTCGGCGCAGAGGTCGGGGACGCGCTGGTCCGGCATCCCGGCATCCCGCGGATCGCCTTCATCGGCAGCGCCGCCACCGGGCGGCGCATTCAGGCGAGCGCCGCGGCGGCGAGCGTGAAGACCGTGACGCTCGAGCTTGGCGGGAAGAACCCGATCGTGGTCTTCCCCGACGCCGACCTGGACCTGGCCGTCGAGGGCGCGATCCGCGGGATGAACTTCACCTGGCAGGGCCAGTCTTGTGGCTCGACCTCGCGGCTGCTGGTGCACCGGGACTGCTACGACGATTTCGTCGTCCGGGTGGGGGAGCGCATCGCCGGCCTGCGTCCCGGGCCGCCCCTCGACCCCGCCAGCGACACCGGCGCGATCGTCAGCAGGCAGCAGCTGGACAAGGTGCTTTCCTACATCGAGATCGGCAAGAGCGAGCAGGCCAGGCTGGTGACGGGCGGTGAGCGGCTGACCGAGGGGGACCTCGCCGCGGGCAACTTCGTCAGCCCGGCGCTGTTCGCCGACGTCGATCCGGCCGGCCGGCTGGCCACCGAGGAGATCTTCGGCCCGGTGCTGGCCGCGATCCCGTTCGCCGATTACGACGAGGCGGTGGCCATCGCCAACAGCGTCGAGTACGGGCTCACCGCGAGTGTCTTCACCCGCGACCTGCGGACCGCGATGGCGTTCTCCCGCGATGTCGAGGCGGGCTACGTGTGGGTGAACGAGACATCCAGGCACTACCTCGGGGCACCCTTCGGCGGCGTCAAGAACAGCGGCGTCGGGCGGGAAGAGGACCTCGAGGAGATCGAGTCCTACACCCAGCTCAAGAGCGTCAACATCAGGTTCGGCTGAAAGGGTTCGCCGGAGAAGCTGGCCGCCGGACCTTGTCCCGCCGGACTCGCAACTGGAAGGATCCGCCCCATGAGGGAGATCACGGTCGGTGTCGTGGCCCCGGCCTATGTGAACGTCCCGCTGTGGGTGGCGCAGGAGCGCGGGTTCCTCGAGCGCCGCGGGCTCCGCGCCGCCGAACGGATCCTCGGCACCACCCACGGGGTGACGAGCGCGCTGCGGGACGGGGCGGTGGACATCGCGCTGACCGCGCCGGAGGGCAGCATCGCGGACGCGGTGGCGGGCGGCCCGCTCCGCGTGGTCGCGGGCCTCATCGACCGCCCGCCGCTGTCGATGATCGCGATACCCCGGCACCGCAGGTTCGGCGATCTGCGCGGCGGCCGGATCGGGACGTCATCCCTGACCGAAGGCACCCGGCATGTCGCCGAGCGGATGCTCGCCGCGCACGGCCTGACCTACCCGGCCGACTACGACTTCGCGCTCGAGGGCTCGCACGTCGAGCGGTGGAAGGCGCTACAGGCCGGGACGATCGACGCGGCGCTGCAAATGATCCCGTATGACTACATCGCTGCCGACGCCGGCTTCACTAACCTCGGACCGGTGACCGAGGAATTTGCCCTGAATGCCGTCTGCGCCCGCTTTCCGGCCGAACGGGCGGTGCTGACAGCTTTCCTGCAGGCTCTTGCCGAGGCGGCGGAATGGTTCCGCGGCAACATCGGGGAGTCGGCTACGATCGCCGCTGCGCGCACCTCGATCGAGCCGCGTTACGCGCTGCGGGCCTGCCAGGCGCTGGCCGCCGGCGGCGTTACCCCGCGGGACCTGCGGTCCAGCCCCGGCGCCCTCGCCGCGGTGACCGGGGCGCTGCGGTCGAGCGGCCTGATCCCGCCGACTCTGCTGTCTGGAGCTGGGCCGGATCCCATCGACCCGATCGCCGCCGCCGTGGACTATTCGTACCTGTGATGGACGCATATGACGTGGCCGTCGTGGGTGGCGGCCCGGTCGGCATGTGGCTCGCGGCCGAACTGCACCGCGGCGGCGTGCGCCCGGTCGTCCTGGAACGGCGCGCGGAGCGGCCGCCGTACTCCAAGGCGCTCACGATCTACCCCCGTACGGTGGAGCAGTTCGCGATGCGCGGGCTGGTGGACCGCTGGCTGGCCGAGGGCACCCCGGTGCCGTCCTCGCACTTCGCGCTGCTGAAGAACCGGCTGGACTTCTCGTTCCTCGATACCCGTTACCCGTACACGCTGTTCCTGCCGCAGCGGCGGACCGAGGAACTGCTCGAGGAGCACCTGGCCGAGCTCGGCGTGCCGTACCTGAGGCAGCACGCCGTCACCGGCCTGCGGCAGGACGAGACCGGCGTCGACCTCGACGTGGACACACCCGGGGGGCCCGCGGTCCTCCGCGCCGCCTACGCGGCGGGCTGCGACGGCGCCGCGAGCGTGGTCCGCGCCGCGGCCGGGATCGATTTCGCCGGGACCCCGGACACCTGGCGGACGATCCTGGGCGATATCGAGCT
>JBKQQQ010000131.1:0-3009 GCA_052144275.1 Streptosporangiaceae bacterium | reverse complement strand
AGGCTCCCGCCGGAAGCAGCGAACCCAGAGGCCCCGGCTGCGGCACCCGAGCATACCGGGCACGGCCGCGGTACCTCACTGACCTGGCCGGGGTCCTGTGCGCCATCTTGTCTCAGCAGGCTGCCTTTCGTCCCGTGGCGGCACCCCGGGGCCCGGCGATGGTAACGGGGAACGGAGGCGAAGGAGGGCAGTATGTTCCGGGTCCGGTTGCGACGCCGGCGAGACCGGCATGCTGCTCAGGGAACCCTCGATAGCGGCTGTCAGCAGCCACGCCAGCCAACCGGGGAAATGATCACCGGCATGCTGTACCGCAGGGAGCAGGAGAAGGCAGCCGGGATCACCGCGGAAGACCTGATGGCCCCCGCGAGAACGATCACGCCGGAAGAGTCAGCCGAGCGTGCGGTCCGGCTTGGCCACGAGATCATCGGTGAGGTTGCCGTACGTGCAGCGCGTCGGGGCGGGATCACCTACCCACTCCGGGACGTCCCGCCTTCCCCGCCCGCTGTCCTGACCGCACCGCTCAGCCCGGCGGAGCCAGCCAGGGCTGCGCCATGGCGGCGGCGGTCCGCCCGGCAGTAGATTTGCTGTACTCCCACAAGCATGGGAGGCGGCAATGACGCGGCAGTACCTGGCCGGGGAGCTATCGGTGGTGCTCGGGCATCTGCAGGCCGCGGCCTGCGGTCTGCTGACTGACCAGCAGGTGCGGGTTGCGGCTGTCCGGCCAGCGCTGATGGCGGTAGCGCAGCCACTGGCTGGCCAGGGCGGCGGTGACCTCATCGAGGTAGATGATCCGGCACTGGTGCCCTCGCCTTACGGTCAGCGTGCAGGAGGCCAGGTCGAGGTCGGCCGCCTGGAGCCGGACCAGGTCGGCCTCAGCCAGGGCGTGGATGGCGACCAGGGCGACGGCCGGCCGTGCCGCTGGGCCTTCGGCGCGGTCCAGGAGCCCGGCGACGCGTTCGGCGGGCAGCGGCTGCGGCGGCCGCGTGGTGGCGGGCAGGGAGATGCCGCGGGTGGGGTCGCGGAAGATGAGCTTTTCCTGGCGTAGCGCCCGGAACAGGCTGCGCAGCGCGACGATGCGGTGCTGGATGCCGGTGCGCGGCTCCCCTGTGAAGTTGAACCCCATTACTACGGGATCACTAACTTGCGCCTTGGCGCCGGTCCCGGCTGATCGTTCCTACGTGGCCCTCCCTGTTAACACGCGCAATGCCGTAGATGCCCCCGGAGGATTGAACCACCGGGCACTGACATTCCCGGCGTGGTTTCCACGAGCGCGAAGCATCTTCCTGGCTTTCCACAGCCGGAGAGGACGTCCTGTCGGCCGACCCTAGGTACCGCGATCGTCGGAGCCGGAGGTGATGGCGATGCGCGCCAAGGACGTGCTGGGCAGGTCTGGTGAGCAGGCGGCGGCCGAATACCTGGAGTCGTGCGGCCTACGGATCCTGGACCGCAACTGGCGCTGCGCCGCCGGTGAGATCGACATCGTGGCCGTGGAGCGGTATGCGCTGGTGGTCGTCGAGGTCAAGTCCAGGACCGGGATGGCCTACGGCAGCCCGCTCGAGGCCGTCAGCCGGGCCAAACGGGCCCGGCTGCGCAGGCTCGCGGTTCAGTGGCTGAACGCTCACGGGGTCCGGTTCGATCAGGTCCGGATCGACGTGGTCGGCCTGGTGTACGACGGCACCGGCGGGTTCACCGTCGAGCACATCCGGGGAGTGGGGTAGCCGTGCCGCTGGCCCGCACGTACTCCGTGGCCCTGATCGGGGTGAACGGGCAGGTGGTCGAGGTCGAAGCAGACATCGCGAACGGCCTGGTCGGGATGATCCTGGTCGGCCTGCCCGATACCGCATTGCGGGAAGCGCGGGACCGGATCCGGGCCGCCATCGTCAACAGCGGCGAGGAATGGCCGCAGCGGAAGATCACGGTCGGCCTCTCCCCGGCCAGCTTGCCCAAGCGGGGCAGCTGGTTCGACCTGGCTATAGCCCTCGGGGTGCTCGCTGCGGCGGGCAAGGTGCCGAGGGCGGCGGCAGCCGGGGTGATGTTCTTCGGCGAGCTGGGCCTCGACGGGCAGTTGCGGCCGGTCCGCGGCGTGCTGCCCGCCGTGGTGGCCGCGTCCGAGGCCGGGTTCGGCAAGGTCATGGTGGCCGAGCAGAACGCGGCCGAAGCCGCCCTGGTGCCTGACGTGCGCGTGATCGCGGCCAGCAGCCTGGCCATGGCGGCCGACTGGCTACGGGGTACGCCGGGCCCCGATGGTGGCCCGGCCGCGGCCGAGTTCGAGGGCGGCCAGGAGCTGCCTAGTGGCCAGGTGAGAGGGGCACAGGGCGCCCTTGGCAGCGCGGTCTCCGGCGGCCGTGCCGGTCGGGTGGCCGCCTCGGGCGCCGCGATGGCGCCTGACCTCGCCGAGTTGCTCGGTCAGTCGATGGCGCGGCGGGCCGCTGAGGTGTGTGCGGCGGGAGGCCACCATCTGTCGCTGCTCGGGCCGCCCGGTGTCGGCAAGACGATGCTGGCCGAGCGCATTCCCACGATCTTGCCCAGGCTCGACACGGCGGCGGCGCTAGAAGTCACGGCCATCCACTCGGTGGCGGGAACCTTGCCCCCGGAGGTCCCGCTGCTGACCGACCCGCCGTTTCTCGCCCCGCACCACACCGCGACCAAGGCGGCGATCGTCGGCGGCGGCAGCGGCATTATCGTCCCCGGCTCCGCGTCGCTGGCCCACCGGGGCGTCCTGTTCCTCGACGAAGCGCCGGAGTTCGCCAAGGACGTACTCGACGCGCTACGGCAACCGCTCGAAGCGGGTGAGGTCGTGGTGGCCAGACTGGGGGTCATCACACGATTCCCAGCTAGGTTCACCATGGTCCTGGCCGCGAACCCGTGCCCGTGCGCGAAGATGGCGGGGCCGGCTGATGGCTGTCGCTGCAGCCCGGCCATGCGCCGCCGGTACCTGGGACGGATCTCGGGCCCACTGCTCGATCGCATCGACGTGAAGATCGAGCTCGAGCCGGTTGGCCGCAGAGA
>JBKQQQ010000130.1:0-2555 GCA_052144275.1 Streptosporangiaceae bacterium | reverse complement strand
GCGCGTACTTCGCCTGGGCGAACCGCAACAAGGAATCGGTTGCCCTGGACCTGAAGCATCCGGCCGGCCGGGAGGCGCTGGCGCGCCTAGTTCGGCGAGCCGACGTGGTGGTGCAGAACCTGGCGCCTGGCGCGGCGGCTCGCCTCGGCCTCGATCCGGCGGAGCTGCGGGCGGCGCGCCCTGAACTGATCACCGTGGACATCTCCGGTCGTGCGGGTGCGGGGCGTCACCGCGGTACCGGCCCGGCCCGGCGCCCCGCCGGGCCGGGCCGCGTAACGTCAGTGCGGGGCGCGGTGCGAAGTGGAATGGACGTCGTAGCCACGGTCCTCCCGCTTCGCACGGCCGTGTTACCGCGTAGCTCCGCCGCGTTCCAGCAGGCTATCGAAGCCCGCCGTCAACAAGGGCACGGTCGTACTCACCAGGCGTGATTGGCGCTTCAGGCCGTACGTCCACGGGGATGGCCGGGGGAGGCACGGTGCCGGGCGGCAGCTTCGGGATCCCGTAGTCCGGTCTCAGGGGCAGGGCGGTTACCCAGGGCCGATCGAAGTGGCGGCGTTCATACTGCTCGAAGATGTCCCGGTCGATTGACTTGATGTCCCGCTTGGTATGGGAGCGTCGAACGGTAAGTGTGAAGCTACGGTAAGCCTCCTGGCTGTAAGGATAGGGGTTAAGCAGCATCTGATCACGCGTGGCGATCGCGAAGACGGTAGGAGTTGCGACCACCATTTTCACGTATTCCGGGGGAACCTTCTCGCGCTTTAGGTGATTCACGGCATCCTCAATCTCCTCAGGGATCGCGTTTGGGCCACGGTCCTCCTGACCTGCCCGTGACCTGGCCATTTCGGGATGCGTCATGATGATTCTCAGGTCGAGCTTGCCCTGGGCAGCCAGTGCGGCTGCCCAGGCGAAGATGCCCAGCCCGTCGAACTGCATGCTCGCGGACTCGAGCAGGCCCTTCATGGACGACGCAGCGATCCAGAGTCGGGGTTTCCCGGCTTGCCCGCCTTCAATGCCGTCCCTCCCGTCTCGACGGGTGCGGTCCTTGGCGGCCAGTCGCGCCTCTTCAGCGCATCGCAGTTCGTTGCGGATGTGCTCGCCGAAGTCGTCGAGCGCATCGGACCGGGTGAGGTAGACGTTTGTCAAGCCAAGCGCGCGCCAGTTGCCGCCCAGCGGTCTGAGGTCCTCTTGCGTGTCCTGGACGGCCTGCTGCGTATCGTTGTTGATCTTGACAAGCTCGTCCTTCTCACTTTTAAGGATCTCCTTGATCGAGGCCACCAGGCGAGTCTCAAGAGAGTCAGCCACGGCAACCGTGACAAAGAGCGTCGTAGTTCCGAAAAGTATGAGGGCGACGGCGACTTCGAGGAACACCGTCTTAATGTCACCATGCATCGCGGTCAGGTCGAACCCGAGCAAGAGCGAGCCTACAAGAGTAAGGAGGCCCGCAAATGCGACGATCGAGACGGTCAGTTGACGTTGAAAGAGTCGCCGCCAAGCGCCGCCGGGCTCACTGGAGTGAGGATTGTCAGCGCCAGGACGCTTGATCCTGGCGGGATGTGACGAATCTTTGCTGGACGCATGACTGTTGCTCTTGCTCATTATTAACCTGCCCCCAGGGGGTCGCGATGGCCAGGGCGAGCAAGACAATCGCCTCCCCCCCTCCATTGCACCGCCGAGCTGTGTCAGCCTCGCTTCAATCGGGCTGTGTCAGCCTCGCTTCAATTACGGACACGGTGACGTCCTAAGCAACTCTCAGGCAGAGGCGTAGTGCTCACCTGCGGGGGACTTTCGGCCTTAATCCGGTGACCGGACGCTTATGTCAACGGACGCAACTCCATCGGCTGCGCCAGAATGCCCATTAGGCATGGGCGCGCCCGTCCGCACATGCCGCATCTGCGCCGCGAGGCGCTACCCTGATCTCCGGCAGGTGAGAAGAAGCGCCGGCGGCCTACCGGTGTATCGGGCGCATCTGCCAGACTGCGCCTTCTGGCGATGCCATGTGATGCCGGGTGGGACGCTGCGTTTCCGCGGAAACGTGCTACGCGATTGCGTGCGGCGTGGTTTTCGTGACGTCTTCATCCGGCGGCCGGGCGAGCCTGCCATCCATCGGGCGCATGACAGGATGGCCAGGTGCGATTCGCCCTGCGTGCCGCTTCAGCAGCTGACATCGGTGACCTTATCGCGTTGTGGGAGGAGGCGGCCGAGAACGGCGGTCGGCCACCGGATACCGCCGAGGCGGTGACCGCGTTGCTCTGCCACGATCCACAGGCCGTGATTCTCGCTGAACGGGACGGCGTGCTGATCGGATCGATCATCGCCGGCTGGGATGGCTGGCGATATCACCTCTACCGGCTCGCGGTCCGGCCAGACTGCAGAGGGCAGGGCGTCGGTTCGGCGCTTCTTAGCGCTGCGGAGAGCAGGCTCACGGCACTTGGGGCCACACGTATCGACGCGATGGTGCTCGATTGCAACGATCTCGGCCAGAATCTGTGGCGGGCCAGCGGGTACAGCCGCCAGGACGACTGGCGCCGCTGGGTTAAGAGTCTGTAGACATGCAT
>JBKQQQ010000129.1:0-3963 GCA_052144275.1 Streptosporangiaceae bacterium | reverse complement strand
GCTCACGTTGCAGGTAGGTCAGCACGCGGGCACGCACGTGCTTGTCAAACCGGTACTCGTGGAGGATTCCACCTACCGATCTTGTCGCCGGCCATGCGCGTGATCTGGCCCGGCTCGGTGATCGGTTCGGGCAACGGGCGGCACGGAGCTGCTTGTCCGAGGACCCACTGAGGCCGGTGCCGGGTCCCAGGACGTCCCGTACTCGCGGAGCACGTGCGGGAGACTGAACAAACAGGGTGCGAGACCCGGGATCCGGACACGTTGCGGTACTTTCCTGGTGTACTCCTGCCCTACCGGCTCACCGAACGATGACACGTTCCCCAGCGGGCGCGTGACCTGCCAAAAGTCCGCAAGCCTACCGCTGTGCTTTTCCCGCAGCCAGGAAACCGAGCGGGCCTGCGAGAATCAGGGTCCTCGGGATTTCAGGGCCGGGCGCAACTGCGGCCTCTCCCCTATCCTCGCCGCCCCAGGGATTCCGCTGAGACCATGTCCTGACACTCGACTCGCCGACGCCTATGTTCCCGAACCCGGCGGACGTCCGACTTCGCCGAGAATAGTGTGTTTCGACAAATGTCAAGCATAGTTGATCGACCGTGTTTGTGAACAACGCTGATGGCTCTCATCAATAAGGCTCGGTATAGGGCGAGCGAGTTCGGCTACCAGGCCCTGTGGGGCTCGATTACTCGATCTCGCCTGGCCAGTGTTGTGGGCTGGGATCATCGCTGAGTGATCTTCTCGGTCGCCTGCCTGCTCGTTCGCCGTCTGCTCGGCTGTCTGATGGTGCTGGCCCGGGGTGAGGTGTCCAAGGACGCCGAGTTGCTGGTGGTGCGCCACGAGGCGCGTGTGCGCCGTGAGGCGCTGGGAATCGAAGGAGGTGCGAGACCTCCTCGCCGGGCTGTCGCAGCAGCCGGGCAGGAGCTGAGCGCAGCCTGATCCGGGAGACGCCGGGGAGGGCGGGAAGCAGCGCTGACAAAGCCGGGACGGTCCGGTACTGCCAGACGGGCCGGGTCCGGCGAGCGGGACCGGACGGTATACGAAGAGGAATCAGTGGTAAAGCTCCGTAAGCGTGGCACCGGCTCAAATCTGGTGGATATGGGCCGGGGTGCAGTGCACGGTCATCCGGTATGGGTGGCCGACTCCGTAGCCGGCTTGGCGTGCCGGTGGGGAGGTCACGGTGAAGGCCTGCGGCGTAACCGTGGCGATGCTGCCGGGGCAAAGCTGGATGCCAAGCCGGTCGATCGATTTCCAGTGAACACGGGAACCATCTGGTGTCGTTCCCGCTGCCCGGGATCCGCCTGGGCCAGCAGGATAGGCCCGTCGTCGGCCGAAGGTGCCAGATGGGGCGGAGGCCCCGTAGTAGTCCGGGCACGTGAAAGACGTGCGCATGGCGAAGGGGGCCAGCAAGTCAGCAGCGGACGTCAGGGAAGACCAGGAGGCCGCCGGTGAATACTGGCGAACCGGGGTTGCCAGGGCTGTATTCAGCCGGGCGCCGGGTACTGGAGATCCAGGCCAGGCTGCACCGTTGGGCCGGTGATGATCCTCATCGCAGGTTCGATGATCTGTTCAATCTCGTTGCTGATCCCGCGTTCTTGCTGGTTGCGTGGGATCGGGTGCGGGGAAACAAGGGAGCACGCACGGCCGGGGTGGACGGCGAGACCGCCCGCTACATCGAGTCCGAGCGCGGGGTCGAGGGGTTCTTGGCGGAGTTGCGGGCTGATGTGAGGGCCCGTACCTTCCAGCCCTTGCCGGTCCGGCAGAGGGCGATTCCCAAAGCGGGCGGGAAGGTCCGCTACCTGGGGATCGCGACCGTCCGGGACCGGGTTGCCCAAGCCTCCTTGAAACTGGTGCTGGAGCCTATCTTCGAGGCGGATTTCCTCCCGTGCTCCTACGGGTTCCGCCCGGGGCGCCGGGCTCATGACGCGGTGGCCGAGGTGCATCACTTCGCCTCCCGCTCGTATGAGTGGATCGTGGAAGGGGACATCAAAGCCTGCTTCGACGAAATCCCGCATTCGGCCCTTATGGACCGGGTGCGGGCTCGCGTCGGGGACAAACGCGTCCTTGCCCTGGTGAAGGCTTTCCTTAAAGCGGGCATCCTCACCGAGGACGGCACGCTGGCGGATACCAGCGCTGGTTCCCCGCAAGGGTCGATCCTCACGCCCCCAACGCAATGGGCAACTTCTGCTTCGACGTCACGCTGAGTTACCGGCGGCTGGAACGGCCGCGGCGTGTCACGGGCAGATAGTGACATGTCAGGTAGTATGTTTGTGTCATGGCTGGTGGTGGTCGCGTGGGTGGCGTCGGGTACGCGGAGCGGGTCAACGCGGCCGCTGAGCTGGTGGAGGCCGGCGTCCCGGTGGCGGACGCGGCTCAGGTGCTGGCTGGCCGGTTCGCTGTGTCCGTGCGGCAGGCACGCAGGTACGTGGACCGGGCCGTGGCAGCTGGCCGGGTGGACGTGCCAGAAGAGAGTGTGGTGTTCACCGTCAAGCTGCCCGCGGCGCTGGCGAGGCGGGTGCGCGCGCACGCGCGCGAGAACGAGACCACGATCTCCGCCGTGGTGGCCCGCGCGCTGACCGAGTTCTTCACGCGGGGCCGCAGAGAGCCCCCGCGCAGGTGAGCGGCCGGGCAGTCGGGACGGAGTTCGTCTTTGACCGCCACGCGGCTGCGGATTTGTCGGTGGCCTACGCCATTCTCGTGCCACAGCGGCGGGCCCGTATCCGGGCTGGCCAGGAAGGAAGGCCGCCCCGTGACGAGCGCGGCGATCTACGCCCGGGTCTCCAGCGCCCGGCAGAAGAAAGACGAGACGATCGGCTCGCAGACAGCGGCATTGCGGGACCATGCCAGGCAGCTGGGGGTTGAGCTGCCGGAGGAGTGGGTGTTCGAGGACGAGGGGCACTCGGGGGCGACGCTGGTGCGGCCCGCGCTGGAGCGGCTGCGGGATGTGGTGGCCGGGGTCGGGGTGGATGTGGTGCTGTGCTATTCCCCGGACCGGCTCGCCCGCAAGTTCGCCTACCAGGCACTGCTGATCGAGGAGTTCGCCCGCGCCGGGACCCGCGTGGAGTTCATCAGGGGCCCGCGCGGGGACAGCCCCGAGGACCAGCTGATGGTGCAGTTCCAGGGCATGTTCGCCGAGTATGAGAAAGCCCAGCTGATGGAGCGGTACCGGCGCGGCAAGGCCGGGTCGGTGAACGTGCTGGGCGGTGCCCCGTTCGGCTACCGCTACCTCACCAAGAGCCCCGGCAGCGGGGCTGGTTACGAGATCGCCGGGCATGAGGCGGTGCTGGTCGCGGAGATGTTCCGCCGCTACGCCGACGACGGCGCCTCCATCGCCGACCTGGCCCGCTGGCTGGGCAGCCAGGGCGCAGTGACCCGGACCGGCAAGCACCGCTGGGACCGGTCGGTGATCTGGGGCATGCTGCGCAACCCCGCCTACGCGGGCACCGCGGTGTTCGGCAAGACCCAGATCATCCATGAGCAGCCGGGACTGAACCGCGTCGCCCGCCTGCAGGGCCGTTCGGTGCCGCGGGCGGTCAAGACCGTGGACCGGCCCCGCGACCAATGGCTGGACATCCCGGTCCCGGCCATCGTGGACCAGGCCACCTTCGAACGCGCCGGCCAGCGGCTGGAAGACAACAAGCGCTACGCCGCCCGCAACACCAAGGTCCCGTCCCTGCTCCAGGGCCTGGCCGCCTGCTCGGCCTGCGGCTACGGCTACTACCGCACCTCGGCCCGGACCACCAGCCGCAAGATCTACTACTACCGGTGCCTCGGCTCCGACGACTACCGCTACGAAGGCGGCCGGGTCTGCGGCAACAAGCCGGTCCGCGCCGACTACCTCGACACCGTCGTGTGGGACCACATCACCGCCCTGCTCGCCGACCCGGCGCTGATCCGCGCCGAGATCAGCAAGCGGCTCGAGCAGGCCCGCACCGCCGACCCGGCCACCCGGCAGCGCAAGCAGCTGGA
>JBKQQQ010000128.1:0-6636 GCA_052144275.1 Streptosporangiaceae bacterium | reverse complement strand
GTGGCCGCGGCGGGGGCGGTGCGGCCGGGCGACAGGCTCGGCGACGGCCAGGACGAGATCCTGGCCCTGGCCGACGGGCGCCGGACGCCCCGTGACCTAGCCTTTGCTCTGGGCCGCGGTGTCTACGCGACGATGCTGCAGTTGACCCGGATGCACCAGGTCGGCCTGCTGGCGACGGTATCCTCGCGGGGGACCGGCTCGGGTCGCCCGGAATCGGGTCGTCCGGCCTCCGGCGGTGAGCCGTCGGCGGCCATCGGGCTGCCGCGCCGCCAGCGGGACCTGCCGGCCTTGCCGCGGCGCCCGTGGGCCCCGGGCCGGGCACCGGAGCATCGCGCGCCGCTGGGCCTGCTGCGGCCGCGGTCCGGCCGCGACGCGGACTCAGGCGAGATGTCATGAGCGCATGGATCTAGGAGGGGGCCGATGACCGAGGACAAGCTGCTGGCCGAGATGCAGGCGCTGCGAGACCGGGTGACCGGGATCACCGGCACGGCGGTGGCGAGCCGCGACGGCTTGATCATCAGGGAAGATACGGGCGGCGTCGATCCGGACAACCTGGCCGCCCTGACCGCCACCGCCCTCGCCCTGGCCCAGCGCCTGGCCAGCGAGGCAGGCCAGGGCACGCTGCGCGAAGCCGTGACCAGGAGCAGCGGCGGTTACGTGGCCATCTACGCCGTGGGAGGCGCGGCCGTCCTGGTGCTCCTCGGTGACGAGGGCCTGGATATCACCAGGCTGCACCGCGAGTCACGGGCGGCGGTGGACACCATCGAGGCTCTCCTCGTCTAGACTCTGGAGTCATTTCATACGGTAATCAGAGGGTTTCATACGGTTGGGAGAGCGTCGCTGCAGAAAGTCCGCAGTCTGCGCGGGTGTCCTGAGCACAGGACCATCACCCGACCGCGAGGAGGCGGACACGTTGAAAACCAGACTGGGCAAGATCATGATCGGCACCGCAATCGGAGCAGGCGCGCTGGGCGTGGGGTTCGGCGCCAGCATGGCTGTCGCCAGCGCCGCGACCACGCACACGTCCTCGGCGACATCGTCGTCGTCGGGAGCGAGCACCACGGCGGTCAACGCCGGGTCACCGAGCAGCGCAGCCACTCCGTCTCCCTCGCCGTCCGCGACGCATAACGCCACGCATAAGTGCCAGAACATGGGCGGCACGCGCGGCAACATGCAGGGCGCTCCAGGGAGCGCGAGTACCGGCAGCTAGCCCAACACCAGCCGGCCCCTCTTTCCCACGGTCCGGGAGGGGCCGGCCCCAAAACCCCGAAAATCCCGGAAACCCCAAAAACGCCTAAAGCGGGCGGCCGCGGATCGAGGCGTCCAGCACCTCGGCGGTGTGCGCGACCGCAATGTCCTGGCCGCGTCTGGCCAGGGCGGACGCGATCTGCAGCGAGCAGCCGGGATTGGCCGAGATCAGCAGCGGCGCGCCCGTGGCCAGTACCGATTCGGCCTTGCGGTCGCCGAGCTCGCTGGCCGCCTCGGGCTGCAGCAAGTTGTATACCCCCGCCGAACCGCAGCAGGTGCCCGCGTCGGGCACCTCGACCAGGTTCAGCCCGGGGATCGCGCGCAGCAGCTCGCGCGGCTGTCTGGTGATCCGCTGCGCGTGCGCCAGGTGGCAGGCGTCGTGGTAGGCGGCGGTGACCGGCAGCGGATGCCGCCGCGCCACCGGCCCGATCTCGGCGAGGAACTCGGCCAGGTCGCGGACTTTGCCGCTCATTTCGGCGGCGCGATCGGTCCATCCGGGGCCGGCCTGGCCCAGCAGCCGCTCGTACTCCTTCATGGCCGAACCGCATCCGGCCGAGTTGACCACCACCGCGTCCACGCCGGCCTGCTCGAACAGGGCGATCGTGCGCCGGGCGAAGGCGGCCGCCTCGGCCTCCCGGCCGGAGTGCAGCGACAGCGCGCCGCAGCAGCCCTGCCCGCGCGGGATGATCACGTCGCAGCCCTCGGCCGCGAGCACCCGGGCGGTCGCGGCGTTCACCTGCGGGAAGAACACCGACTGCACGCATCCGGTGAGCATGCCGACCACGGCCCGGCGGGTGCCGAGCGCGGGCACGCGCTCGGGCAGCGGCCGGGTCCCAAGAGCCGGCGCGCCGGCCCTGGGGGCCAGCCGCAGCGCCGCCCCGAGCACGGGGGAGACCCGCTCCGGCAGGCTGGACCGCGCCAGCCGGCGGTCAAGCCCGGTGCGCTGCACCGCGCGCAGCGGCGCGGTCAGCGCCCGCAGCCGCCTGGGGTACGGGAACACCGAGAAGATGGCCGCCCGCGCCACCCGCTCCCGCACCGTCCGCCCCGGCGCAGCCGCCTCCACGGCGGGCGCCGAGGATCGCGCCTCCTCGGTCCACACCCGGGCCGCCTCGATGAGCTGGTCGTACTGCACGCCCGAGGGACAGGCCGTCATGCAGGCCATGCAGCCCAGGCAGCGGTCGAAGTGCTCCGCGGCCGAGGCGGACATCGGAGCTCCGTCGAGGATCTGGTTCACCAGGTAGATCCGGCCCCGCGGTGAGTCCATCTCCTCGGCCCACAGCTGGTAGGTCGGGCAGGCCGGCAGGCAGAACCCGCAGTGCACGCAGTCCTTCGCCACCTCGCGCAGCGTGTTCTCGTCCTGCATCAGCTGCCTCCCGTGAACACGAAACGGCCGGGGAACATCCGGTGACCGGGATCGAACTGGTCCTTGACCGCCCGCATCAAGGCCGCGCCCGGGATCGCCCCGGACGCGGAGACCGCCTGGAGCACCGGCGCCGGCGCGGTCAGCACGACCACGCTGCCCCGGGCACCCAGGGCACGCCCGATCTGCTCGCGCAGCACCGTCACGAACCGGGCGGCGGCATCGTGCGAGGCCTCAGGTTCAAGGCAGGCGTACAGCGCGCCCGCCCCGGCCGGCCCGCTCACCGCCGGCCGCACCGCGGCCTCGTCGCCCGCCGCCGTGAGCGCCTCGAGCACGGCACCCAGCGAGCTGACCCAGAACGAGACCCGGATCACCGTGCTAGGCGACGGCAGCTGCCCCCACCGGGCCGGCGGCGCGTCCGCCACCGCGGCCGCTCCGCCCGCGGCCGCCACCAGCTCGGACAGCTGCTTGGCCCGTTCGGCAACTCCGGAGGACGTGCCCTCGATCAGCACCCCGACCCGCAGCGCCCGCTGCGAGCCACCCGGCCAGTCCAGCTCCACCGCCGAGGGCACCAGCGCCGAGCCCGCCGCCGACGCTACCGCCGCGACCGCGCCAGCCCGGTCCGAAGGCCCGAACTCCCCGGTTACCCACGCCACCGCGGCCGGCCGTGGATGCAGCCGGAAGGTGACCTCGGTGATCAGCCCCAGCGTGCCCTGCGAGCCGGAGAAGAGCTTGCCGAGGTCGTAGCCGGCCACGTTCTTGACCACCTTGCCGCCAGAGTGCGCGATCACCCCGTCGGCGCGCACCACGGTCAGGCCGATCAGCAGGTCGCGCGGGGCGCCGTAGCGGAACCGCCGCGGCCCGGCGGTGCCGGTGGCGACCACCCCGCCCACGGTCGCGTCTTCGGGTGCGTCGAGCGCCAGCTGCTGGCCGGCCGAGGCGAGCACCGTGGCCAGCTGCCCGATCGTCACGCCGGCCTGCACCCGCGCCACCAGGTCCCCGGCCGCGTGCTCGATGACCTGGTCCATCAAGCGCAGATCCACGACGAGGTCGCAGGCGGAAGGCGGCGCTCCCCATCCCAGCCCGGTCCCGGCGCCGCGCGGCACCACCGCGAGCCCGGCCGAGGCCGCGGCCCGCATCAGCGCCGAAGCCTCCTCGGTGCTCGCAGGCGAGGCGACGAACGACGGCACCACGTCGGCCACGGCTTTAGAAGCAGACCCATCCCACAGCAACGGGCAGGCGGCGGCAAGAGCGGAACGGACGGCGGGAACCTCAGATCGTTCGGTATCCATCTAAGAAGATCTCCGCCTGGCCTGCCGCTACGGCGGGATGCGGAGCCCGCCGGTGGCCGGGAACCTCCCCGCAGAGCCGGGGCGTGGGGAAGATCTTGCCCGGGTTGCACAGGCTGGCCGGGTCGAACGCGCACCGGACCAGCTGCATGGTGTCCAGGTCGTCGGCGTCGAACATCTTGGGCATGTACCGGGACTTGTCGACGCCGACGCCGTGCTCGCCGGTGATCGAGCCGCCGTGCTCCAGGCAGGCATCCAGGATCGCACCGGACAGTTCCTCGGCCGCGATCGTCTCGGCGGGCGAGGCGTCGTCGTAGAGCACCAGCGGGTGCAGGTTCCCGTCGCCGGCGTGGAACACGTTGGCCACCCGGACGCCCGCCTCTTCGGACAGCGAGGCGATCTTGGCCAGGACCGCGCCCAGCGACGTCCGCGGCACCACCCCGTCCTGGACGATGAACGCCGGGCTGATCCGGCCCACCGCGGCGAACGCGGACTTGCGGCCGGCCCAGATGACCGCGCGCTCGGCCGGGTCGTCGGCCGCCCGGATCTCGGTCGCCCCGGCCGCCTCGCACAGGGCGCGGACCGTGGCCAGTTCGGCCTCGACCTCCGCGGCTGGGCCGTCCAGTTCGACGATCAGCACGGCGCCCGCCCCGGCCGGGTAGTTGCAGCGCACCGCCGCCTCGGCCGCCTCGATGGACAGCGCGTCCATCATCTCGATCGCGGCGGGCACGATGCCGGCCGCGATGATGTCGGACACCGCGCGGCCGCCCTCGCTGGTGGTGGCGTACGCGGCCAGCAGCGTGTGCACCACCTCGGGCAGCGGCATCAGCTTGACCACGATCTTGGTCACGATGCCGAGCGTGCCCTCCGAGCCGGTGAACGCGCCGAGCAGGTCGTAGCCGGCGGTCACGCCGGTGCCGTCGCCCAGCCAGGTCAGTTCCCCGCTCGGCGTGACGATCTCTAGGCCCAGCACGTGGTGCACGGTGAAACCGTGCTTGAGGCAGTGCGCCCCGCCGGAGTTCTCGGCCACGTTGCCACCGACCGAACAGACCACCTGGCTCGACGGGTCCGGCGCGTAGAACAGCCCGAACGGCGCCGCGGCCTTGCTCACCGACAGGTTGGTCACCCCCGGCTCGACCACGGCCCGCCTGCTCACCGGGTCGATCTCGAGGATCTGCCGCATCCGGGACATCACGACCAGGACGCCGTCCTGGTGCGGCAGGGCCCCGCCGGACAGCCCGGTGCCGCTGCCGCGGGCCACGAACGGCACCCCGGCCTGGGCGCACGCGGTCACGACGGCGGCCGTTTCCCCGGCCGAGGCGGGCAGCACCACCAGCGCGGGCACGCAGCGGTGCGCGGTGAGCCCGTCGCACTCGTAGGTGCGCAGATCGAGCGGATCCGTGATGACGTTGCCCGCGCCGCAGATGTCCCGCATCCGCGGCACCAGGGCTCCGATGGTCGCCGTCATGCCCGCACCACCTCGTCGCCTGCCGGGAAACCTGAGGTGATTGTCCCCCTTTCCCGTGCCGGTGAACAGAAACCCAGCTACGGCATCCGCTCGTAGGCCGGGATCGTGAGGAACTCGGCGAAGGTGTCGGCCAGGGCGACCTCGGTGAACAGCGCGGTTGCCTGGCCGTACCGTTCCGCGTCGAAGTCCTCTCCGGCCAGCGTGCGGATCTTGGTCAGCTCCTCGTCGATCAGCCGCTCGACCAGGTCCCTGGTCACCAGGGTGCCGTCGTCCAGGGTGACCTCGTTGTGGATCCACTGCCAGGTCTGGGAGCGGGAGATCTCCGCGGTGGCCGCGTCCTCCATCAGGTTGAAGATGCCCACCGCGCCGTTGCCGCCCAGCCAGTTGGCCAGGTACTGCAGCGCCACGCTTATATTGTTGCGCAGCCCCGCCTCGGTGATCACGCCGGGTGTCTTGCTCACCGCGAGCAGGTCCTCAGCGGTGACGCTGACCTCCTCGCGGGTCTTGCCGATCTGGTTCGGGTTCTCGCCGAGGACGCCGTCGAAGACCTCCTTGCACAACGGAACCAGGTCCGGATGGGCGACCCAGGAGCCGTCGAAGCCGTCCTGCGACTCGCGCGTCTTGTCTTCCCGCACCTTGGCCATGGCCTTGGAGTTGACCTCGGGGTCGCGCCGGCTCGGGATGAACGCGGCCATGCCGCCGATCGCGTGCGCCCCGCGCCGGTGGCAGGTCTTGACCAGCAGTTCGGTGTACGCGCGCATGAACGGGGCGGTCATCGTGACCGAGTTCCGCTCGGGCAGCACGAACTCGCGGCCCCGGGTCCGGAACTTCTTGATCACGCTGAACAGGTAGTCCCAGCGGCCCGCGTTCAGCCCGGCCGAGTGCTCCCGCAGCTCGTAGAGGATCTCCTCCATCTCGAACGCGGCCGGGATCGTCTCGATCAGCACCGTGGCCCGGATCGTGCCGCGCGGGATGCCGAGGGCGTCCTGGGCCAGGTTGAACGCGTCGTTCCACAGCCGCGCCTCGAGGTGGCTCTCGTTCTTGGCCAGGTAGAAATAGGGGCCCTTGCCCTTATCCAGCTGGGCCTGCGCGCTGGTGGCCATGTAGAGCCCGAAGTCGACCAGGCTGCCCGAGGCCCGCACACCGTCGATGAGGATGTGCTTTTCGTCCAGGTGCCAGCCGCGCGGGCGGACCACGATCGTGGCCAGCTCGTCATCGGGCCGCAGCGCGTAGTCCTTTCCCTCGGCGCTGGTGAAGTCGATCGTCCGGTC
>JBKQQQ010000127.1:0-4024 GCA_052144275.1 Streptosporangiaceae bacterium | reverse complement strand
CGATGCGATGCGGCAGCTATCCCGACCTGCGCACGCTGGCCGTGGACGCCACTGCGGGCCTGGTCAAGTTCCGTCTGCCCGCGGGGCACGAGGCTAAAGCGGCCAGCGATGCCGCCGCCCGTTCGGTCCGTAAGGGAATGTCCCTGATCGACGGCCGGCGGGCGGAGCGGGACCAGATGATTGCCGCTACCTCCGACCCGCCGATGCCGTGGATCTACCTGATCGTGGCGACCGGGGACATCTACGAGGACATTCCGCAGGCGCAGGCGGCGGCGCGGGAGGGTGCCGACGTCATCGCGGTGATCAGGTCCACGGGGCAGTCTCTGCTGGACTACGTGCCGGAGGGCGCGACCCGGGAGGGGTACGCCGGGACCTACGCCACCCGCGAGAACTTCCGGCTGATGCGCGCCGCGCTGGACGACGTGTCCCGAGAGCTCGGCCGCTACGTCCGGCTGACCAACTACGCCTCCGGCCTGTGCATGCCGGAGATCGCCTCGCTGGCCGGGCTCGAGCGCCTCGACATGATGCTGAACGACTGCATGTACGGCATCATCTTCCGCGACATCAACCCGGTGCGGACGTTCATCGACCAGCGGTTCTCCCGGCAGGTGCACGCGCGGGCCGGCATCGTCATCAACACCGGCGAGGACAACTACCTGACCACCGCCGACGCGGTGGACGCTGCGCACACCGTGGTGGTGTCGCAGCTGCTGAACGAGTACTTCGGCCGCGAGGCGGGGCTCGCCGACGCCCAGCTCGGCCTGGGGCACGCGTTCGAGATCAACCCCGAGGTGCCGGACTCGTTCCTGCTCGAGCTGGCCCATGCCCAGCTGATCAGGGAGCTGTTCCCCGATGCGCCGCTGAAGTACATGCCGCCGACCAAGCACATGACCGGCAACGTGTTCGCCGGCTACCTGCTCGACGCGTTCTTCAACCTGGCCGGGGTGATGACCGACCAGTCCATCTTGCTCATCGGCATGATGACCGAGGGGATCCATACGCCGTTCCTGTCCGACCGCGACCTGGCCCTGGAGAACGTCCGGTATGTGCGGCGCGCCGCCGGGCGGCTCGGCGCCTCGTTCCGGCCCGAACCCGACGGGTTCGTCGCGCAGCGGGCCCGGCAGGTGCTGGCCGAGGCCATCGACCTGCTGCGCACGATCGGCTCGCAGGGGCTGCTCACCGCGATCGCCGAGGGGACGTTCGGGGTCACGAAACGGCCGGCTGACGGCGGGCGCGGCCTGGACGGCGTGCTGGAACGGGCCGACGGCTACTACAACCCCGCGGCCGAGATGCTCGAAGGTGCGGAGGTGATCCAGTGAGCCTGACCGGGAAAATTGGGGTGGTGCGGCCGTACGGCGACACCACCGGGGACGGGCGGGTGCAGCTGTCGTTCACGCTGCCCGTGCCGTTCGGCGACGAGGCCGAACGGGCCCGGGCCGAGGGCGCCGCGCTGCAGCTCGCGGCCAAGATGGGCATGGACCCGGCGATGGTCGTGCACGCCAAGGGGATGGGACCCGACTTCACCTTCTTCATCGTCTACGGGCGGGTCGGCCACGTGGTTGACCTGTCCGCCGTGACCGTGGCCGAACGGGAGTTCCCGGTGCTGCCGGCCGCCGAGGTGAACCTGCGGATCCGTTCGGCACTCGGCCGCAAGCTGGTCGTGGTCGGCGCGTGTATCGGCACCGACGCGCACACGGTCGGCATCGACGCGATCCTCAACGTCAAGGGGCACGCGGGGGAGAAGGGCCTGGAGTACTACCGGGAGATCCGCGTGGTGAACATGGGGTCGCAGGTCGGCGTCGCGGACCTGGTGGCCCGCGCCGCCGCCGAGCACGCCGACGCGGTCCTGGTCAGCCAGGTCGTCACCCAGCGCGACGCGCACCTGGCGAACACCCGGGAGATGGCGGCAGCGTTCCACGCCGGGTTCGCCCCAGAGAGCCCGGAGACCCCGGAGACCCCGGAGAGCCGCAAGCGGCCGCTGCTGGTGGTGGGCGGGCCGCGGTTCGACCCGAGCGCAGCGCATGACCTGGGCGTCGACAGGATCTTCGGCCGCGGCACCACGCCGCGCGAAGTGGCCAGCTATCTAGTACACGCGCTGGCTTCGCCAGGGGGGTCCGGGGGGATGGAATCCCCCCAGAAAGGAGCCGGAGCCGCATGAGCAGCAGCGTTGTGGCGGGCCTGTCGGTCACGCACCGCCGGTACGTGAAGTACGGGGACGCGCACTACGGCGGGAACCTGGTGGACGGCGCCTACGTGCTCGGGCTGTTCGGTGACGTGGCGACGGAGGTGTGCATCAGGACCGACGCCGACGAGGGGCTGTTCGCGTCCTACTCCGATGTGCAGTTCCGCGCGCCGGTGCTGGCCGGCGACATCATCGAGGCGACCGCCACAGTCACCGCGGTCGGCCGGCGCAGCAGGCAGCTCGCGTTCGAGGCGCGGGTGGTCTGCCGGGCCGACCCGTCGCGCGGGGATTCGGCCGCCTCGGTGCTCAGCGAGCCCATCGTCGCCGTCACCGCCACCGGGACCGTGGTGGTGCCCCCCTCCGCCGGATAGCACCGCCCGCCGAATAGGCGACCATGCCCCCCCTTTAGCGAACGCGAATATCACGTTACGATATTTATGTTCGAAGGTGGTGGCGGGTATGCAGCGCTTCAAGTACCAGGCCCTGGTGACGCCCAACGCAGACGATGACGACGACGCCCGCGCGAAGCTCAGCTCTGGGTCGCACCGGATGGTGCTGCGCGCTGTGAACAGCGAGACCCGCCGCAGCCAGGTGTTCAGCGCCCTGGTCGACGGAGAGGACGACGGGCCGTTCAAGGCCGGAAGCCCGCAGATCATGGTCACGCTGCGGGTCGTCGGGGACGACGTCTCCGATTATCTCGGCATCGGCAGCCATTTCAGCCTCTGGCTCGGGACCGATATCGGGCGGGGTGTCGTGACCCGTCGCCTGCTTCTGTAGATTCGAGCCTGGTCACCGCTAGGGTGCAACGGTGGCCTCATCTTCGGAATCAGCTGCCCCGGCTGAAGAACTACTTCCGGCGACGCGCCGGGCGCTCACCCACCGCGTAGCGCTCGGCCAGGCCGAGGGCCGGACGCCGTCGCTGGTCGGGGCGGTAGTCCGCGACGGTATCCAGGCCTGGTGCGGGGCGCGGAGCATGCTCGAGGGACACGAGCCCGATGGCGACACCCAGTACCGCATCGGCTCGCTGACCAAGACGTTCATCGCGGTGCTGGTCATGCGGCTGCGCGACGAGGGCCTGCTGGACCTCGCCGACCCGCTGGGCAAGCACCTGGACGCGGGCCAGGCGGCGAGCGCGACGATCGCCCAGCTGCTCTCGCACACCGCGGGCCTGGCTTCGGAGACCCCCGGCCCGTGGTGGGAACGGAGCCCCGGTGACCTGAGGCCGGCCCTAGCCGACATCCTCGGGCCCGCACGGCATCCGGCCGGGCGGCTGTTTCACTACTCCAACCCCGGCTACGGGCTACTCGGCGCGCTCATCGGCCAGCTGCGCGGGCACGGCTGGGAGCAGGCGCTGCGGCAGGAGATCCTCGACCCGCTCGGCATGGCCCGCACCACCATGTCGCCTGAGCCGCCGTATGCGCGCGGTTTCGCGGTCCATCCGTGGGCGGACGTCATGCAGCTCGAGTCGGCCGAAGGCACCGGGCTCATGGCCCCGGCCGGTGAGCTCTGGTCGACCGCGGCGGACCTGTGCCGGTTCGCCGCGTTCCTGCTCGACGGCGACGACCGGGTCCTGCCCGCGACGACCCTGGCCGAGATGCGAACCCCCGCCGCACCGCCCGGTGACGACGCCTGGGCCAGCGGCTACGGGCTCGGCCTCCAGCTGTTCCGCCACGACGGGCGGGTGTTTTACGGCCATTCCGGCTCGATGCCGGGCTTCCTCGCCACGCTGTGCGTCAGCCCCGCCGACGCCATCGGCGGGATCGCCCTGGCCAACGCCACCTCGGGACCTGACATCGCCGCGATCGCCATCGACCTGGTGACGATCGTGGCCGACAACGAGCC
>JBKQQQ010000126.1:0-8371 GCA_052144275.1 Streptosporangiaceae bacterium | reverse complement strand
TCGAGGACGGCGCGGTCTTGGCGACGGCGCTCTCGGCGGAGGCCTCTGATCCGCTCACGGGCCTGGCTCGATACGAGCGCACCCGCCGGCCGAGAGCAAGCCGGGTGGTGCTCACCGCCCGCGAGCGGGGGCTGAGTAACCACCTGACGTCTCCGTGGGCCGCCTGGCGGCGAGATCTCTTGATCGCATGGCGACGGCGCGTGGACCGGCGCGACCCGGAAGGGCGCGGCGGGGCCTGGCTCGCCGACTACGACGCGAGCTCTTCAGACGTGCTCGCCGACTGAAATAAAGTTCGGTCAGGCAGCCGCCCGGGCCGCGCTTCGCTGGCCGCGAGCGAGCTACCAGAGCCGATGGGCCACCACGCGCCCAGCCGAAGCCGAACGAGACCGCGCGATGTACCGGTTCTTCTCCGCCGCGAAGTAGGAAGTAGATGGCATCTTCACCATGCCCGCGGCGCTTGACCGCAGTGCCCACCACGACAGGGAGCCTGCTCAGCTACTCCCGCGTGACTGGCTCAGGACCCGGTATACCCTCTGACCTGGTGACGTCTTCACGTAGTAGTAGGACAACGCGCTAGGGCCGGTTGTCCTAATTACTACGTGAAAATGGTCCCCACTGAAACGTGAAGACCTCTCGGTGACCCCTCGCTTGTAAGCGTAGTACCGCTACATCGCTTCTTCCAGCGGTGCCGCCCGCGCCAGCCCGCCCGTCAGACCATGAGCTAAGTCGGTACACACGAAGCATGGCCCCTTGTCCTCGTTGCTGATCTGGCGCGGGCCGAACAGCTCGGAAGCGGGCAGGCGTGCTGCTGCCTGACGGCAGGATACGTCGTCCGCAGCAGCAGTCAAACCGCGATGTCAGGACTCAACGCCGCCCAGGCCGGTGAACCACCCGGCCGCTGGTGGGGACCCGGAGCACAAGCCCTCGGCCTCACCCCCGGCCAGATCGTCCAGCGCAAGCCGTACTACACGGTGTACCGGCAGATCGACCCGCGCACCCGGGCCAGGCTCGGCCGGACCCGCGGCCGCTATCCGACCTTCGCCGACCACCTGGCCCGGCTCACGTCCGCCGAGCCACACGCCACCGCCGAGCGGCTGATCGAGCTGGAACGCGAAGCCGCCCAGGCGACCCGCCAGCCCGCGGTCTACACCGACGTGACCGTCTCGTTCTCCAAGTCCATCTCGGTGCTGCACGCCTCGATCCGGGAGAACGAACGCCGCGCCCGCCTGGCCGGGAACCAGCAGGCGTCCGCGTACTGGGCCGGGCGGGAGGGGACGTTCCAGCAGGTCCCGCGCCGGGCCAACCGGGGCCGCGCTGGAGTACATGCAAGCCTGGGCCGGGGTTACCCGCACCGGCTACCACGGCGCACGCGTGGATGGCCGCGAACTCGCGCGGGCGTGGGGGCGGCGGCATCAAGCAGCTAGCGCTCGTCCTGCCGCCGGAGACCCGGCAGATGCACCCGGAGGAATCTCAGGAGCTGCTGCTTGGCCTGGCGGATGAGGCGCTGGCCGGACGGACCGGGGACGTGGTGTGCCTGGAGGCGCCGGAATGGCCGCCGCTCCCCCAGTCGCTGTGCCGCGAACTGGACGGGCGCAGCGTGTACAGCGGCCGGGCGTCGCGCGGTACGCCACCACCGCGCAGCTGACCATGGAAGACACACTCGTCGCGCACGCGCAGGCCCAAGACGTGCCGCGGCTGCCCGGCGACCTGGCCGCGCGGCGCATCGGCGCTGATCCCCGCGCTGCTCGAGGCGCAGCTCCGCGACCGCGCGCACGACACGCGCGCACACGCCGCGCCGCGCGGACTGCGGCTGGACCAGGCCGCCGCCGTCTGGCACGCACTCACCTCGCCCCGCACCGTCGAGGTGATCACCGGCCCGGCTGGTGCGTTGATCACCGAGACGCGCCTGCCGTCGGTCAGCGCGGCCAGGGCCGCGGCGGCCTGGTCCTCGCGCAACCCGGTTCGCGTGCGCTCGCCGTGCGCGTCGTGCGCGCGCTGGTCTTGCGCGTCGTGCGCGCGCACGTATTGCGTGTGGTGGACTCGCCCGGCAAGCGCATCTTCAAGCCGCGCCGGGTCCGCGCCGAGCGCGTGCGCGGCCTGCGCGCGGGCCAGGCGCGGCACGCCGTCGGAGCGAGCTTGCGCCAGCATGCGCTCCTCCATGGCCAGCTGCGCGCGCGTGGCATACCGGGTGCCGCCGTGCCGCTGGTAGACGCTGCGCCCATCGGCGGGCGGCAACCCGGCCGGCACCTCCATCGCCTCCGGCGCTTCCAGGCACACCACCGGCTCGAACTCCGACCGCAACGCCCGGTCGGCCAGATCCTCAAGCAGCGCAGCGGCTGCGGCAGGCTCCATTCCGGAGCGGGGCAGGCAGGACCCGACCCAGGTACTTGATCACATCCGCGCGGGTCCAAGTGCTCTTCTCCTGCTGGGCCAGCGCGACCGCTTTCAGCGCCGCGCGGGACAGCTCAAGCTCGGTGAGTACTGGGCCGTCTGCGCTGCGCGGCCGTCGCGGGTCACGACCTCCGCGACGTCCTTGCCCCCCGCTTACGATCTGCTTGCCTCTCAGTGATCTCACCTCCCCTGACTTCTGCGCAACGGCAGCCTGGTGCCCGCCCCTATGCGAGCCGGAGGCGGAACAGAAGTGAGCGAGGTGTTGTCCGCGGCGGCACGGCCCGTCGCTGACCGGTCGGACGCGAACGGTCGCGGTTTCCGTCCAGACATCCAGGGCCTGCGGGCGCTCGCCGTGTCGATGGTGGTGATCTATCACCTCTACCCGTCGCTCGTGCCCGGCGGTTTCGCGGGGGTCGATGTCTTCTTCGTGATCTCGGGCTTCCTGATCACCGGGCATCTCTGGCGCGGTTACCAGCGCGACGGCCGAGTCCGGCTACTCGATTTCTGGGGCCGCCGGGCCAGGCGCCTCGTGCCGGCGGCGGCTCTCGTGCTGGGCGTGACCTGGGTCGTCGCGCGTCTCGTGCTGCCGCCGGGCCGGCTCGCCGATACGGCCGGACAGATAAGGGCCAGCGCGCTGTACTTCCAGAACTGGCAACTCGCACACGAGGCCGTCGATTACCTGACGTCCAACGATGCGGCCACACCCGTGCAGCACTTCTGGTCGCTGTCGGTAGAGGAGCAGTTCTACCTGGTCTGGCCGCTGCTCTTCGTCGTCGCGGCTCTCGCGGGCCGCCGACATCGCCGCGTCGTACTCGCCGGACTCGTAGTGACGCTCGTGGCCGCCTCCCTGGCGTACTCGGTGTACGAGACGCGGGTTGACCGCGCCGCCGCCTATTTCCTCACGACCACCAGGATGTGGGAGTTCGGCGCCGGCGGAGCGCTCGCCATGCTCCCCGAACGCGTCGATCGCGTGCTCCGCAGGCAAGGCTGGCTCGGATGGGCCGGGCTGGCTGTCGTGCTCGCGTCGGCCTTCGCGCTGCGCGGGACATCCGCGTTTCCGGGAGCCCTCGCACTGCTGCCCGTCAGCGGTGCCGTCATGCTCATCGTGGGAGGATCTGACCTGGGACGGCACGGCCCGGCGCGGCTGATGTCGGCGCGGCCGATGGTCTTTCTCGGCGGCATCTCGTACTCGCTCTACCTGTGGCACTGGCCCATGATCAACCTGTGGACCGCCGACCGCGGCAAGAGCCCCGGTGCCCTGAGCGGCCCGGCCCTGATCGTAGCTTCGCTAGCGGCGGCGTGGTGGACCAAGGTCTACGTCGAAGACCAGGTGCGGCTCTCGCCGAAGCTGACCGGGCACGGCTGGCGGTCCCTGTCGACCGCGCTGGCGGCCGCCTTGCCGGTGACCCTGGTGTCGGTTTACATCGCGAGCGTGCCTGGCCAGTGGGACGGCAAGCTAGGGCCGGGCTATCCCGGTGCCGCGGCGCTCGCGGGCAAAGCTGTCAGCGTTCCGGCGAAGCCCGTCCTGCCGCCGCCGGACGACGCGCTCGCGGCTATTCCCGAGTACTGGCAGCAAGGCTGCCTGGACGGCGAGTACGCCGCCGCGCCGAAGGTGTGCGTGTACGGCGACACGACCGATCCCACGCTCACCGTCGCCCTGGTCGGTGACTCTGTCGCCGGCAACTGGTTCCCGGCACTCGACGAGCTTGCCCTGCGTTATCACTGGAGGCTTGTCACCGACCTGCACGCTACCTGCCCGTGGACCGCCACCTGGATGACCGATCCGAACACCAACGTCCCCGACGTCCCGTACACATCGTGCCACGAGTGGGACGTCGCGGTGCAGCACGACCTGCTCACCAGCATCCGCCCCGACGTCGTGATCACGTCCGACTTCGCCGAGATGGGGTCCGTGGCACACCCCCAGGCCGGCTCCGCGGCCTACGCGGACATCGCGGCGGGGATGGCACAGTACTGGGAGCAACTCCAAGATCATGGCATCTCCGTGGTCCCGATCCAGGAGACCCCCGCGATGGACTTCGATCCGGCGGATTGCGTTTCCGAGTACGGCGCCGCTTCGCCGGCCTGTGACCGTCCGGCTGCCGAGGCGATCCCGCCGGATCCGCCGACCGTCCAGGCGGCGCGTTTGATGGCGGGCAAGGTGAAGGTGATCGACATGAACCAGTTCATCTGCGGGCACGGTGTCTGCCCATCGGTCGTCGGCAACGTCCTCGTCTACTTTGACGCCCATCATCTGACCAGCAGCTACGTCGCGACGACAACGCCGTATCTCGCTCCACGGCTGTTCAGCAGCAGCGCCGTGCTGGCCAGCCATCGGTAGCTGAGAACATCTACCAGCGTTACGTGCTACTCGATTGGGCTGAGGAAAATGCCACGAGACTGAGACGCAGCCCCCCTTACCTGGATGCGCCGGAGCCGGTTTCGGCGGTGATCGTATTGAGTTGCGTCAGGGCTGCCATGCCGGACGGCCAGCCGGCGTAGAAGGCCAGGTGGGTGAGGGCCTCGACGAGTTCGTCCTGGGTGAGGCCGTTGGCCAGGGCCAGGCACAGGTGGCTGATGAGCTGGTCGGGCCGGTAGGTTGCGGCCAGGCTGCGGTCGCGGGGGGACAGGCCGGGGCGCTTCCAGATGTCCGCGAACAGGACGTCGTCGGTGAGCTGGACTATCTTGGGCGCGAAGTCGCCGAGCAGCCGCTGGGCGGGAGTCTGCTGTTCTGCCATGGTGGGGTTCCTGTTCTCCTTGCCAGTGCACTTCTCCTTGCCAGTGCACGAACATCTGACCGGGCTCTTGCCCGCAGGGTCAGGGCCGGCAAGGTCAACTCGCTGGCTGTGTTCATGAGCGCCGCTTATGCAGGCCGGGAAGCCAATCCCACTGGTTCCCAGGCGGCCATTTTCAAGATCGCAGTCATCGTCTGAACAGCACAAACAGTGAGCGCAGGTGGGTTCGAACCACCGGCCCCTCGCTTGTAAGGCGCGCCCGAACCGTCTGCGGACGTCGCTCACTGTCGCCTGATGTGGCGTCTAGCTGCGACGATCGTGGCTGGTTGTAGCCTGGTTACTCCTCGTGTGCGGTCGTTTGCTGTTGGTTTGGCTCTTTTGATCCCGGCCGAATGCCGGAGGCCACGGCCGACAGCAAGGGGGTTCATGCTGCCCCGCAGCGATCGGGGCAGGCGGCCAGCTACCCTACCGGTCAGCAGGGGGCGCGCGATAGAAAGAGCACTAGACGATCAGGAGAGGAAGCCGCCGATGGATGTCATCGAGTTCCGCCCGAACCGGGACCAGTACGTGTTCACCTTCGGCGGCGTCACGCCCGTCCGCAAGGTCCAGCCGGGAACGATGCTGCAGCTGTGGACGGACGACGCGTTCTGCGGCAACCTGCGGGACCCGGCCGACATGCCCAGCGCCAAGCTGACGATGCCGTTCGTCAACCCGCAGACCGGCCCGTTCTACGTGGAGGGGGCGGAGCCGGGGGACACGCTCGCGCTGCACTTCGCGGACCTCAGCCCGGCGCGGGACTGGGGCGCGTCCAGCACAATCCCCCTGTTCGGCGGCCTGACGGGCACGGACCGCACCGCCACGCTGCAGGCTCCACTGGAGGAGCGGACCTGGATCTACGAGGTGGACCGGGACCGGCGCACCGTTCTGTTCCAGGCCCGGGCCAGCGACCTGCGGCTGGAACTACCGATGGACCCGATGCTGGGCACGGTGGGCGTGGCCCCGGCGGCCGGCGAGGTGCGGTCCTCGCTGGTCCCGGACGCCTTCGGCGGGAACATGGACACCCCCGAGATGCGCGCCGGCGCCAGCTGCTACCTGGGGGTCAACGTGCCGGGCGCGCTGTTCTCCGTCGGCGACGGCCACTACCGGCAGGGCGAGGGCGAGTCGTGCGGGACAGCGGTGGAGGGCGCGATGGACGTCTGGCTCATCGTGGACCTGGTCAAGGGCGGCGGACCGGCCTGGCCGCGGATCGAGACCGACGACTACCTCATGGTGGTGGGGTCGAGCCGGCCGCTGGAGGACGCCTGGCGGATCAGCCAGGCGGGCATGGTCGGCTGGCTGAGCGATCTGTACGGGCTGGACAGGCTCGACGCCTACCAGTTGCTCACCCAGGTGAGCGAGTGCCCGCTGGCCAACGTGGTGGACGTCAACTACAGCTCGGTCACTAAGGTGCGCAAGAGCCTGCTGCCCCCGGCAGATTCCTACGAGGGCGTGCACCGGCGACTGCGCGGGCTGGCCGGGACCGCCAGCCGGTAAGGCGGCGAGAAGGCAGCCGACGAGGCGTCCTGGCGGCCTGGGCACGTCAGCGCGTGCCTCGTTCGGGATAATCCGATTGCTCGGCAAGTGGCGAGGAGGTAGCAGGTGGACCTGGGGCTGAAGGGATTGCGCGCTCTGGTGACCGGCGGTACTAGGGGCATCGGGCGGGCCATCGTGGAGACGCTCGCGGATGAGGGGGCCGCGGTCGCGTTCTGCGCCCGGACGGCGGCCGACGTGGCCCGGGCAGCCGGGGAGATGACCGGCCGGGGCTGCATGGTGACCGGGTGCTGCGTCGATGTCTCCGACGAGGCGGGCGTGCGGCAGTGGGTCGGCGACACCGCCGCCGAACTGGGCGGCCTGGACATCGTGGTGGCCAATGTGAGCGCGCTGGCCATACCGGACGAGGAGGCCAACTGGCGCGCGAGCTTCGACGTGGACCTGATGGGCACGGTTCACCTGGTGAACGCCGCGCTGCCGTACCTGGAACGCAGCGAGGCGGCCTCGATCGTGACGATCTCCAGCGTGTCCGGCCGCGAGGTGGACTTCGCGGCGGGCCCGTACGGCACCATGAAGGCGGCGATCATCCACTACACGCAGGGCCTCGCCTACCAGCTCGCGGCCAAGGGCATCCGGGCCAACAGCCTGTCCCCGGGCAACACCTACTTCCCTGGCGGCGTATGGGAGAACATCGAGCGTAGCAATCCCGAGCTGTTCGCGGCGGCGCTGGGACTGAACCCCACCGGGCGGATGGCGCGGCCGGAGGAGATCGCCCGGGCTGCGGTATTCCTGGCCAGCCCGGCCGCCAGCTTCGTCACCGGCGCCAACCTGCTGGTGGACGGGGCACTCACCCGCGGCGTCCAGTTCTGAGCCGGGAGGCTCAGGCTTCGTCACCGCGGTGACTTCCCCGTCGGAAGCTGGCTCCTAGGTTCCGACCTACTGCGGAGACGTCGTCCTCCCCGCCGAGACCTCGCCGAGGGACGGCTCCCCTACCAGGCCGAGGTCGCCGACGAGGTCGGGCGACTGGCTCTGGCGCCCAGCCCGCTGCGAGTAACCGATCGCCCTGTCGTTGGCCGCAGCTCCCGACTCCGCTACATCGAAGATACGGGCGGCCTGCTCCGTCCGTTCTGTGCGATCCCCCGGCCCACCGGCACGCCCGAGATCGCCGAAGAGGAGCGACCGGGAGTCACGCCGTGGCAGGCGTCGTACGTGATCGAGTTCTGTCCGCGTAAGAACGGGGGGCGGACGGCCTCGGGAACGTGGCCCTTGACGCAACTGATCGGTTGCCATATTATGGCAACCAATCAGTTGCTATATACGGGTAGCAGCGCAGGCAGGGCCCGCCGCGAGGCACAAGCCCGAGGAAAGGAGTGATCATGACTCAGACACCATCAACACCGACGGAAAGAGAAGGGCTGGCCTTGTCCGACAACATCGAGATCATCACGCGCTTCGAGCACGCGTTTCGCGCGGCCGACCAGGCGACGATCGGCGAGCTCTGCGACCCGGGCCTGGTCAACCACAATCCAGCGCCCGACGAAGAGCCGACGCTGGCCGGCTTCAAGCAGAAGGTCGCGGGCTTCAAGGCGAGCTTCCCCGACCTGGAGGAGGACCTGCAGGACATCATCGCCAGCGGCGACACCGTCGCCACCCGGTGGGTCGTGACCGGTTCTCAGCAGCAGGAGCTCATGGGGATCCCCGCCTCCGGCCAGACG
>JBKQQQ010000125.1:0-8962 GCA_052144275.1 Streptosporangiaceae bacterium | reverse complement strand
CGCAGCGTCCGCTTCTCCCCGCCGCCGCCGATCATGATCTTCGGCCCGCCTGGCTGCACGGGCCGGGGCAGGTTGCGGGCGTGATCGAGCCGGTAATAAGTGCCGGAGAAGCTCACATCGTCGCCGGTGAACATGGCCCGGCAGACCTGAACCGCTTCCTCCAGCATGTCCAGGCGCACCCGGTTACCCGGATAGTCGATGCCGAGGCCCTGGTGCTCAACGTCGTACCAGGCGCCCCCGATGCCGAGGATGGCCCGGCCCCGCGAGATGACGTCCAGCGTCGTGACGATCTTGGCCAGGATACCGGGATTGCGATAGGTCACGCCGGTGACAAGCGTGCCGAGCTGCACCCGCCGGGTCCGCGCAGCCAGCGCCCCGAGCAGGGTATACGCCTCCAGCATCGGCTGGTCCGGCCCGCCCAATGGCGGCAGCTGGAAGAAATGATCCATGACCCACACCGAGTCGAACCCGGCTTCTTCCGCCGCCGTAGCCAGGCCGACAACATGCCCGAACAAGTCGGCCGGATCAAAACCGGAGAAGCTGGGCAGCTGCACACCGAATCTCGTCATAGCGTCACAGTAGCGACTCCCCCGGGACGCGCGGCAGCCCACCCACACCCCACAGTCCGCCCCTGCGATTACAACGGCGAACCGATGCCGAGCTCGCCCGGATCGTTGACGACATCACGATTCCGGCCATACAGCACGCCTCCCATCACCGAGGACCCAGCCAGCCGGGAGAAAGCTGAGCAGCGCCAACCGCCGGAGCCCCCCGGACCGCTACACGGTCAAATGCGATGCTGCCGAGCAGATCGAGTGAGACAGGACACCGAGACAACACCGTGATCACAACGAACCACAGCTGCCGTAACAGTGCGGACTTGACTGCCAGATTGCGCATTCTGCGCGGTCCTACTCCTCATGAAAGGGTTCGATATGCAAGTCGGGTGACAAGGCGAAGGGTGCGCGGATTCATCTAAGCCTCAATGCACCGATGAAATAACAGGCCGCCTGTGCGGCTACGCTGCCGGGTCATCCGGCACCCCGCTCAGCACGATGCCGAAGTGCTCTCGGTACGCCGCCAGCAGCACGTCGTCTGTATCCAGCTGCTGCTCGGCCCGGGTCCCGCCCTGGGTCTGGATGAGCATCCGGCCGCTGATGGACACCCGGCCGCCTGGAGTCAGCCTGGAGCAGATCGTGCTGCGGGTGAAGTGCGACAAGAGGGAGGTCTGCTGCCACCAGCACGTCGGGACGCAGTCGGCGAGCGACCGCTCGCGCGTCTCGATACGGTGACGCCGACGCGGTTCAGATAGGCCACCACGGTTTGGTGATCCACCGGCATCCTCCGGATAGGCGCAAAGCCGCTGCCAGATTGCGATGATGACGATAACACTGACGATGAGGCTCAGGCCGGACACCGGACGGCAGCCACGCAGCATGGTCAGCCGCCATCGCCCAGCCGGCAGGTGCGCGCCGGCCGGTGCGTGACCCATGGGATGGCAGGTCGTCGTACCGGCGCATGGAACCACAGTCCGTTCGGGAACTGATCTCTCATGTCTCCGAACGGATCGTCGTGGAGGAAATAGCCGCCCTCAGGGCCGCCGGTGGCCGTCCATTGCCTGAGCGATCCGCAACGCCCAGGCAATGGACGCATTCGCCGAGCGCCTGTTGTCCGTTAGTGAGCGGAGGCGGCCTGGGTGATAAGGGTGGCGACCGCGGCGGGTTGGGACAGGTAAATGGCGTGGCTGCCGGGGCTTTCGGTCACCGTCGAGCCAGCGCGTTCGGACATGGCGCGCTGCGCGGGCGGGGGGATCATCCGGTCGTCGGTGGCGACCAGGTACCAGCTCGGCTTGATCCGCCAGGCGGCTTCGGTGATCGTCCCGCCGAGCGCGCTCACCCCCCAGGGGACCTGGGAGTCGGCCATGAACGCGGCCTGTCCGGCGGGCAGGTCACCCGCGAAGGAGGCGGCGAACTTGTCGCGGTCCAGGAACAGGAAGCCGTCCTTGGGCGGCAGGATCGGCGGGAGCGGCGCGCCGGGTGGCGGGTCGGCGATCAGCGTGCTGACCGACTCGCCCTTGTCCGGCGCGAACGCTGCGATGTACACCAGGGCGGTGACCTTGTCGTGCAGGCCCGCCTCGGTGATCACCGCCCCGCCGTAGGAGTGGCCGACCAGGATGACCGGGCCGTCCTGGTCGTCGATGACCCGGCGGGTCACGGCTACGTCGTCCTCCAGTGACAGGGTCGGGTTCTGCACGACGGCGATGTGGTAGCCGTCCTTCGTCAGGAGGTCATGCACCGCCTGCCAGCCGGACCCGTCGACGAACCCGCCGTGCACGAGAACAACGTTCTTCAGTGTCGTTGTGTCATTCATGCTGGTCTCCTTTTCACCGTGTGAACGGTTGTGGAATATCCGTCACGCTAGGCGGGCGGCGCCGGGGATCGCTTCGATCAGATGACGTAGATCCGATGACGATCTCCGGCGGACGCGCCAGGCGGGCTCGCGCCGCGGGTCCGGGCTGAGACTGGCGGGCGACGGGTCCTGCCGGCGGGGCTACGGCTGTTCGGGCGGGAGATCGGCGAGCGCATCGCGCAGCGCGGCACGGGTGGTCACGCCGAGTTTGGGGAACAGCTGGTGCAGGTGGGTAGAGACCGTACGCGGAGACAGGTACAGCCGCTCGCCGATCTGCTTGTTGGTCAAGCCGACGGCCGCGAGCCGGGCGATCTGCCGCTGCTGGGGTGTGAGGGAAGCTGGCCCCTCGGCATGGGCATGCCCGAGGGTAAGACCTGTGGCGCGTAGCTCATTGCCGGCCCGGGTCGTCCAGGGCTGGGCGCCGAGCCGCTGGAAGGTATCCCGTGCGGCGGCCAGGTGGGTGCGCGCCGCGGTGGTGGCCTTGACACGGCGCAGCCGCTCCCCGTAGGCGAGCTGGATTCGGGCCTGGTCGAACGGCCAGCGCTCGGCGCCAGGGATGGCGAGCGCGGTTTCGAACAGATCGCCGTACGTCTCATCAGCGCAGGCCATGGCGGCCGACCCGTGAGTGATCATCGCAAGCCGCGGCGAGATGCCGGCGATGCCAGCCTCGGACACGGCGGCCACGTGCGCGGCGGCCTCGGAGTGGCGGCCAGAGCGCACCGCAGCCTCGACTAGGTCCATGATCAGCCACAGTGCGTGGGGGACGTGTGAGGCCAGCACACCTGCAGGGCTGACGGCGGCGGCGTGCCGGTAGGCATCCTCGAAATCGGCGCGGCCGAGCGCGGCGATCGCCAGGACGTGCCACGCGTAGTTCTGGACCGAACGGACGCCGCGAGGTGTTGCCCACCCGGCCATCCGGACAGCCAGGGCCTCCGTGGTGTCCTGGTCGCCACGGGCGGCTGCGAGCAGCGCCTGCAGGAAGATCCCGGGCCAGGCCAGCAGCCGGTAGTCGTGGGTCTGGCACAGCATCAGGCCTTCTTCGGTCACCTGGGTTACCTGCTCCCATTGACCGGTGAAGAACGCGTCATTGCCGAGCAGGAACAGGGCTTCGATGGCTGAGGTGATCGCACCGCCTGCGCGTCCGTCCTGCACAACCCTCCACAGCGCGGCCCTGCACCCGGTCAGGCGGTCGAGGTAGGCAGCTGCGATGCCGGTGCGGACGATGCGGGCCGGGATGGTTTCCCGGCTCAGCCTCGCGATGGCAGCATCTAGCCGGCCGAGTGCGGGCGGCGCCAGGCGGACCGGGTCAGAGAAGGTCTTTCCGAGAATGGCCAGTAGCTCCGGGGGACGCGGGGTGAGCCGGCCGATCGCGGTGTCGAATGGTCCCCACAGGTCGGCGCGCCCGCCGAAGAAGCACACCAGCAGCAAGGTGTACAGCCCTTCGATGAGGACTTTGTCATGGGCGTCGCCCGGATCAGGCAGGGTTTCGATCGCGCCGGTCATCAGCCGGTGCGCGGTGTCAACGTCGCCGTCGCTGTTGAGCAGGTGGTAAGCACCTGCGACCGCAGCGGCCAGCGACCCGCCGTGTTCGGGGTCGGCTTGGCGTGCGGCCTCGAGCAGGCGTGGCGCCTCACTCAGATCACCAGTCACGATCGAACCAAGATAGGCGGCCTCTGCCATTCTGCTGGCCCGGTCGGAGCCGACCGGACTCAGCTCGGCAGCGCGGAGCAGTTCGCTGATGGCGCCCACCCCGCCGCCGCGCCGCAGATTCGCATGGGCCACGCCTTGCAGCAGGGCGGCGACCCGCTCATCGGGCTCGACCGCCGCTTCGGCCAGATGCCATACTTGCCGTTCAGGCTGATCGGCGAGCCGTCCGGCCAGCACCCGGTGGGCCCGGCGACGCTGATCACCGGTCGACAACTCCACCACCGCTGACCGGATCAACGGGTGCCGGAACACTAGCCGACCGGCGGACGGATCGATCCGCACGAGCCGTGCTCGTTCCGCAGGCGCCAGGCCTTCGATCTCCCCGTCCCCCCTCCCGGCGGCCTCCAGCAAGCGCAGGTCCCCGGTTCCGCTCAGGACCGCGAGCAAAAGGAGCTGGAAGGTCACCGCAGGCAGGTCGCTGATCCGTGCGGCGAACATCGCCTGGAGACGCGCCGGCTGAGCGGCAGGACCGTAGGCATCCCGCCCGCCGAAGAGCGCTGCAGATCATCCAGCGCCACCGGCAACTCCAGCAGCGCCAGCGGATTACCCTGCGCCTCGGCCAGCAATCGCTGGCGGACCCGCGGCGCCAGCGCGGGAAAACGGTCCTCCAGCAGGGCCATCGCCGCCGCGTTGTCGAGCGGCTGCAGCTCATAGCCCGGCAGGCCCGCGCGCTCGAAGAAACCTTCTTCTCCCGCCCGGGAAGCGGCAATCAGGCCGACCCGGCTGCCATCGAGGCGGCGCGCCGCAAACCCCAGGACGACGGCGCTGGCCCGATCCAGCCACGGCAGGTCGTCAACGATCACCAGCAGCGCAGTGGCGACCGCAGCCTGGCGAAGCAGGGCAAGCGCCGCGTTGGCCACCAAGAGCTGGCTCGGCGGCGGCCCATCCCCTAGGCCCAGGGCAACGGTCAGCGCCTGGCGGTGCGCCGCGTCCAACCGCTGCAGTTCCCCCAGCAGCGGGTGCATCACCTGGTTAAGCCCGGCGAAACTCACATCCGCCTCGAACTCGGCCCCCACCGCGCGCACCACCCTGATGCCGACCGCCGCGGCCCGCGCCGCCGCCACCTCCAGAAGCAAAGTCTTGCCGACCCCGGCATCCCCGGACATCAGCAGCGCGCCACCCCCGGTCGCGGCCCGCTCGACGAACGAGCCGATGAACGCTAGCTCTTTATCACGGCCGATCAGGAACCTGGCCGAACCCGGCAGGTCCGAGCCACCATCATCCATCGGCGGCATCCGGTCCCCCAATCGTGGAGCTACAGCGCGACACTACGCTCACCAGCGCGCTTAGTCATGACGCCAAGTGCCAGACATCAACCACGGCGCCGACCTGGCCTCATTCCGGCCGACCAGATCCCGGACTTCGGCGTCGGGATGGCCTGCTCAAGGCAGTTACGGGTGATCTGAAGGCTGCGCGTGGGGAAAGCCGCCGGCCAGCGCGTCCAGGGTCTTCTGGACGTCTCTGCGGTAAGCCCTTTGGCTCTTCGTTTACTCTTCGCTACTAGGGCGATATTTCGAAAAAAACTTCTGACCTTGTGGATACAACTGGGTTCGAACCAGTGACCCCTCGCTTGTAAGGCGCAACCGAGCCGTCGCGGGACGTCGCCGCCGGGTGTCCCGGTCATGTTCCATTCAAATAGCCGGAGATCCTCCCGTAGACGCGCACTGCCGATGGACCGAGGAGCCAGCTTAATCTTCGCCGCCGTGCAAACAGCCAGAGCCACCTGCACCTCGTCCCTTCGGGATCGACAGCGTCAGCCACGGCAGCCTGGTGAGGTGGGGATCTTGCCTGCGATGACGTCGACGCGGCTGTCGCCGGGGCACGCAGCCGCTACAAATCGACCAAATGCTCACATAAGGGTCGGAGTTACGATTATCGACATCAATGCACGCGTCCCGGAGGTCCAGCCATGACGACTGCACCCACGACCGCTCCCGCCCAGGGCACCGAGAAGATCCAGGACGCCGGTCACGTCGACGTCCTAATCGTCGGCGCCGGGGTCTCCGGCATCGGCGCCGCGCACCACCTGCGGGCCCAGTTCCCCGACCGGACCTTCGTCATCCTGGACGCCCAGGACAACCGGGGCGGAACCTGGTGGACCCATCGGTACCCGGGCGTGCGCTCCGACAGCGACCTGTTCACCTACGGCTACCGGTTCAAGCCGTGGCGGGGCCCGTCGATCGCGGCGGGCGAGGAGATCCTCGCCTACCTCGACGAGGTCATTGACGAGTACGACCTCGACCAGTACATCCGCTACCGGCATCGGGTCACTGCGGCCAGCTGGTCCACCGAGGACCGCCGGTGGACCGTCGAGGTCACCCGGGGCGACACCGGACCGCAACTGCGGTTCACCGCCGGCTTCCTGTGGATGTGCCAGGGCTACTACAACCACGCCAAGCCCTACCGGCCCCGGTGGGAAGGCATGGACCGCTTCCAGGGCGTGGTCGTGCACCCCCAGCGGTGGCCCGAGGACCTCGACCTAGCGGGCAAGCGTGTCGTCGTGATCGGCTCCGGTGCCACGGCCGCGACGCTGATCCCCGCGATAGCCCAGGAGGCGGAGCACGTGACGATGCTGCAGCGCTCCCCTTCCTACTACTTCGCCCCACCCACGACGCACGAGCTCGCCGTGATGCTGGGCCCCCTGGACCTTCCCGATGAGTGGATGCACGAGATCATGCGCCGCCAGTACATCACGCAATACCACTGGCTGGCCCGGACGTCGTTCGAAGCGCCCGACGAGCTGCACGCGTTCCTCATCGAGTCCATTCGCCCGCTGCTGCCCGAGGGCTTCGATGTCGACAAGCACTTCACCCCCCACTACCGCCCGTGGCAGCAGCGCATCGCCATCGTCCCGGACGGTGATCTGTTCGCGACCCTGCGCGAGGGGAAGGCCTCGATCGTCACCGACACCATCGAGACGTTCACCGAGCACGGGATAAAGGTCAGCTCCGGTGAGGAGATCCCCGCCGACATTGTCGTCACCGCCACCGGCTTCAACCTGTCGGTCCTCGGTGACGTCGCGTTCACCGTCGACGGCGAACCGGTCGACTTCACCGAACGTGTCACCTGGCGCGGCGTCATGATCAACGGCGTGCCGAACATGGCCTACGTCTTCGGCTACTTCCGGCACAGCTGGACCCTGCGGGTGGACCTGGTCAGCGACCTGGTGGGCCGCCTGCTGGCCGACATGCAGGACAAAGGCGCCACGATGGTGGTCCCCACCCTGCGACCCCAAGACAAGGACATGCAGCTGCGGCCGTGGTCCGATCCGGAGAACTTCAACTCCGGCTATGTCATGCGCTCGCAGCACATCCTGTTCAAACAGGGCGATCGCGAGCCGTGGACCCACATGCTGGAGCACGAGCAGGAGCGCGAGATCCTGCCCGAGGCGGACCTCGACGACGGGACGCTCGTCTACCGCTGAGTCCGGCAGGCCGACTCGAGTCGCCAACGCCGGCCACGCCCCGGTCGGTCAGCGTCCGCCACGAGCTTTACGTGTCCTAGCTCGATCCGACGAACTTCGCGATCGTGGACGTGTTCGTCATGGACTTCGCGCACCACATCGTATTTGACTACGCCCGGGCAGCGCCCATCCGGAGAGCGCTGGCACGGTCACCATCGTGCACCGGGGACAAAGCCGCTACCCTGACCGGCCCTGGCCCTCTGGCAGAACCTGCCTCCGCCATCTGGTGGGTGAGGACCGTACCTGCCGGAAGGCAAGGAACAAGAACGCGATCATGCACGACGCCAGATGATCAGTCACGATTGAGGTGAGAACAACCAGGAGGCAGGAGGAAGGCTACTCGATGACACGTGTCGCGATCATCGGAGGAGGCATCGGCGGACTGACCGCGGCGAACGCGCTGTCGCGGGCGGGGATCGAGGTGGCGGTCTACGAGGCGGCCGCCGAGCTCAAAGAGATCGGAGCCGGCGTCGCCCTGCACCCCAACGCGATGAAGGTGCTGCGTGCCATCGGCGTGGAGGACAGCGTCCGCAAGGTTGCGGGGCGGTCGCATTGGCAGTTCATGCGCAACTGGAAGACGGGCCGGGTGATCGCCAAGACGAGCCGACAACAGCAGGCGGCTTCGTTCGGCACAGAGGGCGCGACCGTGCATAGGGCCGATCTCCTCGACGTACTCGCCGAGGCGCTGTCGGCCGATGTCGTCACCCTGGGCAAGCGATGCACGGAAGTGCGGCCCGACGGTGACATCGCGGTCGCGCGCTTTGCGGACGGCAGCGAGATTGAGGCGGACATCATCGTTGGCGCTGACGGCATCCACTCAATGGTGCGCGCCTCTTTGTTCGGTCCGGACGCCCCTCGGTTCACCGGGAAGATTTGTTATCGCAGCGTCGTTCCGACCGGAGCAGTTCGCGGCACCCGGCCTTACACCGAAGGTGCCCAGTGGCTTGGCCCGCACGGCACGATCGTCCTATATCCGCTGCGGCGCGAGGACTTGATCAACGTCGTCTGCCACTACGACGATGACAACTACCGCCACGAGTCGTGGATCGCTGAGTGCAGCCGCGAGGAGGTGCTCGAGCGCTACGCCGGCTGGCACGAGTCCCTGCTTCGCCTCTTCGCCGCCGCGGACACCTGGTACAAGTGGGCGCTCTACGACCGCGACCCGATCCCGCAGTGGACGCGCGGCCGGGTGACCGTTCTGGGCGACGCCGCGCATCCGATGCTCCCTTACCTCGGCCAGGGCGCCTGCCAGGCGATCGAGGACGGCGCGGTCTTGGCGACGGCGCTCTCGGCGGAGGCCTCTGATCCGCTCACGGGCCTGGCTCGATACGAGCGCACCCGCCGGCCGAGAGCAAGCCGGGTGGTGCTCACCGCCCGCGAGCG
>JBKQQQ010000124.1:0-6696 GCA_052144275.1 Streptosporangiaceae bacterium | reverse complement strand
CTCCCGCTGCCACAGGTCAATGTCGCTGCGCTGCGGGTCACCGGGGTCGTAGCGGAGGCCGGCCAGCTCGGACAGCCGGATGCCGGTCGCCTTGAACACCGCGATGATCGCGGTGTCGCGGCGCTGGGCGAAGCTGCGTCCTGCGCACGCCTGGTCCAGCGTTGCCAGCTCCTGGCTGGTGAAGACCGGGATCAGCTGCTGCGGGACCGGCGGGGGCGGCAGCCCGGCCATCGGGTCGGGCAGCTCGTCCTCGGCGGCCAGCAATTTGAAGAACTGCTGCAGGGCCCGGTACTGGTTGCTGGCGTAGGCGCTGCTGTACCGGTCCAGCAGCCAGGACATCCACTGCTGGATGTCCCGGCCGTCCACCTGCTCCCAGCTGGCCCGGCTGGCCTGGCCGAGCAGGTGGGCGGCGGCGAACCACTGCACCGCCTCGGTGTAGGTGCGTATCGTCTTGGCGGACTTGTTCCCGGCGGCCAGGTGCAGAGCGAACGAGCTGATCTCGGCCTGGAGCATCCCGGCGTCCAGCTGCTTGGGCTGCCGGGTGCGCGGTCGCGGTGCGGTCATGGTCTTCTGCCCTTTCTCCCAGGTAGCGCCCCATCAGCAGCCCAGCGTTTCGCGCGGGCGGGACCAAAGTACCAAAGTGGCAGGGCCGCATCCCTGGGGTATGAGGGGCAGGGCAGCCTCGCGAGCTCACGGTGCCTGGCCGTCCCGGACCTAGCGGCCCCGCTCCACGGCGAGTCATGCCCTGCCAGACGGTGATGCGCAGCTGAGAAGCCGGCCGCGCTGCAGCCCGGCGTGATCAGCCGGTCCGTGCCCAGTGCAGCACAAAGGATTCCCGGTATCCAGTTCTCCGCAGCGGCCCCGCCTATCACCCAGCGTCATCGTCGGCACGGAAGCTAGGGTGCGATATCCGCCTTCTGCGCGGCAGGCGGGTCACCAGGATGACCGTCGTTGCTGGACCCGAACCGGGTGATAAGCGCCAGCCGATCGGTTCACGGCTACGATGCCGGGTCCTCGCGCGGCCCGAGGCGGTCAGCGTGGCGATGCACGATCCGCCACCCGCGGCCAGCACGCTGGCAGATGTGCGTCACCCTGAGCGCAGTCTCACGGCGGGCCGCGCCGTCGACCAGGCCCACGTTCCTTTCTATGTCTATCGAGTAGGCCAGGTCCCCGCTCGAGCCGGCCGCGAGGTTGCCGATGTCGACTCTCCCCTCCCCGAAACGGCTGGCCGCCCAGTCCAGACGCCTGCTGACGGCGTCCCAGCCTTGCTCGTACCCTCCCCATCCCCCGAAGATCGTCACGTCATCCGCGTGGGACCACAACTGCTTGTAGGGACCAGCGTCGCCGTTGACGAACCGCTCGAGAGCCCCCCGACGCTGACCGCAGAACTCATCCCAGCCAGACATCTTCCGTCACCCCTCTCCGCTCGTTACCCCTCTGAGAACCCATAGTGCCCCGATGCACGCTCACAGGTGGACGCCCGGGTCTGCCTGGTCCCAGAGCACGGGCGAGCCCGACCGCCGTTCCCTCTGGCGGTTGCCGCGTCCGTTGGGTGTGCCGCTCCGCACCGCACAGATCGGCGGCCATTCCGCCCCGCGCCGCCGGCCCGGTGTGCGTGCTCGACTTCGCCGGCCTGCTGCCCGGTTTACCGCACTGTGCCTGATCGCGTTAGTTGCCACTGGGAGGCTGGTGCGACCTGGGCGGCGGGTCGTGGGGATCGGGCTTGTTGCTACTGACGGATCGCGCTCCTTGCGACCTGGGACGTTTTCTCGCGCAGCCTGCTACTGCCCGTCGCCCAATGCCATGGGCTTTAGGGCAGGCGGCGCGGCGAGTGGTTCCCTAGCCTGGTTACGTTGGGTGATATCTACTGGCCGGAGGCGTTTTAGTCGGGTTTCCTGTGAGGCGGGTGAGGCTCCTGTAGAAGAGGGAGTGTCTACGTCACCCTGCCACAGGAGCCTCACGTGCATTTGTACCCTGCCGTTCCGGATGCCGCTGCCGGCTTCGCGGAGGAAGGGGATCTTCCGGACGGGCTGATGGTCGCGGTGCGGCTGGCGGACCTGGTCTCTCCCCTGAAGAACAGGGCGCCGCTGGAGGCGGGAGCCCGGTCGGCGCTGGCCGTCGCGGGCACGGAGCGGATCCGCACGGGCGAGCTGGTGGTGTTCTGCAAGGTGGCGGCGGTCGCGCCGGCGCAGGTGCGGGGAGACGGGAAGGTCCAGGCGAAGGGCAGCCCGTGCGCGCACGCGACCCTCGGCCCGCTGGAGGAGCGGCTGGACGCGCAGGCCAGGACGGGCGTGATCGACGGCATCGCGACCCGCGCGGTGCTGGAGGAGAAGTACGTGAAGGGGGAACGGGAACGGCTGCTGGCGGCGGCGTTCATGATCCGGGTGATCGTGCTGATGACGCTGATGCCGGACGCGCGCCCCGGCGACGTGATCACGGCGCTGGCCGGGGACCTGGCGATGGTGCCGTGGGCGCGGTCCTGGCGGCCGGCGTCGGAGCGCGCCTGCCTGGACTGGCGGAACGCGCTCGGCCCGGAGCCCCTGGAGGAACTGCAGGACATCGTGCTGCGCGCATCGCACCGCGAGCATGAGGACCGGGACTGGCGGGCCGTCACGATCGGGCGGGAGGAGCCGCTGACGACGGGGTCGCTGGACGGCACCCTGATCCGGGTCCCGGACACGCCCGCGAACCGGGCCATGTACGGGTCCGTCGGCACGGGCGATGACTCCTCGCCGTTCCCGCAGCTGAGGGCGCTGCCGCTGAACGACGCCTCCACCCGTGCCCTGCTGGGGATGCCGCACGGCCCGGCCGGCACGGACAAGGCCGCCGCCGAGCAGAAACTGCTGGATGCGGCGCTGGAGCAGTACCCGCACCTGTTCACGAAGGACCGGATCTGGCTGATGGACCGGCTCTGGCACGGCACGGCCCGGATCGCCCGGCTCATCAAGTGCACGCACGTCCTGATCCGGGTGAAAAGCGGCATTACCCTGAAAAAGATCAGCCCGGTCCTGGCCGACGGCTCCTATCTCGCGGGCCTGTCCGGCGACGGCGTCACGATCATCGTCCGCGTCATCGAGTACTTCGCTGAGGTCGAGGGCCAGGCGGTGCCGGAAATGTTCTGCCTGATCACCGACCTGCTGGACATCAGCGAGTACCCGGCGCCAGAACTTGCGTCCCTGTATAAGTGGCGGTGGGACGGGTCGGAGACCGGGCTGCGGGAGGCGAAGGCGTCCTTGCACGGTGCCGGGCCGGGCACCGGGCCGATGCTCCGTTCCGGCAGCCCCGCCCTGGTCCGACAGGAACTCGCCGCCTGGGCCGCCGTTACTGAGATGACCCGCGGCGTCACCCGCGACGCCGCCCTCGCCGCCATGCCATCGCGGAAGGGACGCCGTGCCGGGCAGCCCCTCCGGCCCCGCGACCTGTCCCATGCCCGTGCCCGCCGTGCGGTCCTCGCCTCGATCCGCTCCGGCCGCGCCTGTTACCAGGCGCTGACCAGGGAAATCGGGAAACACCGGAACATCTGCGACCGGAACCGGCACCGTGCCCGCAAGTCCAGGTCCCCCGGCACCTTCGGCCACGCGACCGCGAAAGACACCGCCACCCGCATCGCCCCGGCCGTCATCACCATGGCCAACATCCCCGCCTGACCAGCAAAAACAGGAACACGACGACCCGGGAAGAACACCCGCCGGCCCGTGGAACCGGCCGTCACCGGCACGACACGCCGGCCATCGGCATGCCCGCAAGAACAACAACTACCCAGCGTCACTAAAACAAGAACCCGACACTGGCACCTAAACATCTAAAGCCCGCGGCATTGGATATGGGCGCGAGGGATCGGCGAGGAGCGCATCGACTCAGCCCTGAAACGCGCAGCAAGGTCGATCTGGCGTCACGATCTCGTTGCCCCGAGCCATGGCCGGCCGATGAGCCGGCGGGCGGAACCGTCCTGCGATGATACCGGGAGGACTGCATGGGTACGCTGCGGGCCTGGCGCACGGGGGTACTGCGCTAGGGGGCGATGGGGGAAGATGGCAGGGTGGCAACGACGCGGACCTCCAGCGCCTGGCAGCGGTATGCCTGGGTAGCGGGCATCCTTTACGTTATCGCGCTGGTGGCCGAGACCGTGGTCGGGCTGCTCGGCGGCAGCGTGAGCCAGAACGACTCGGCGGCGAAGATCGCGAACGTGCTTTACGACCACCGCGAGCGGCTGTTGGTGATCACATACCTATCCGTCGTCTATGCCGCCATGTTCCTGATCTACCTGGGCAGGCTGTATGACCTGCTGCGCGGGAACACGGATCGGTCGCGGTTCCTTGGCTCCCTGGTGCTGGCTGGCGGAGCGCTCTTTATTGCCCTGCATGCCGTCAGCGACATCGGTATCAACGGCTTGCTCGGCGCGAAGCTCGCGTCGTTCGGGTTCCAGCACGATCAGGGCATGTCCTACACGCTGTACCTGATGACCTATGGCCTGGACAGCGTGGGGGATGTGTTCGGCAGTGTGTTTGCTGTCGCAGCAGGCGTGCTGGTGATCCACAGCGGCGTCCTGCCGCGCTGGCTCGGGTGGGTTTCGATCCTCGCCGGGATCTTGTTCTTCCTCCAGGGCTTCGGCCTCGGCGGCGTCATCGCCTCGTTCGGGCTCGTTCTCGACCTCATCGGGTTCGTGCTGTTCCTGATCTTCGTCCTGGTGAGCAGTGTCATCTTGCTGACGCGCGAAAACGCGCTCCCCGACACCGCGGGCGGAATCCAGTAGACAACTACATTTTCCAGGCCCGGTGGTGCCGGGGTCCTGGCTGATACGCAGTGACGTTGAGCGCTGCCGTGCGGCAAAAAGCCTCCACCGTGGCCGGACCACCTGCATGCAAACTATCGGCGCGACCCTGCTCGGGATCAAGAGGTGCAGTCTAGGGCGTGTGTGGTTGGCTGCTCATGACGGCCCTAGCGTGCATGGATTGCTGTACCTGGCTGCTGTACAGCTACGCACCTGCCAGAGGTGTGCGCCCAACGCGGGCAGGCCCAGAGCGGTCGCCTTGCCGATGCCTCCAGTGCCTCGGGTGATCAGCACTGTCCGGCCGGCCATCGGCTCGCTGTGGACCTGTTCCATGCTTGTCTCGTTCGGTGCATGCCCGACCAAGGTCGCCCTGTTCGAGATGCCTGGACGCCCAGCCCTGGCCCGGATGTCGCGGGCGGTGCTGACTGTCTGGCGGCCGGGCCGGGTCCGGGGTGCAGGCGCGACGGCTGACCGGGGGCTGCTGCGGCCAACTGAAAAGCGCCTCATTCTGGTGTGCGATGGGGTCTGTCTGGTGGTGGCGGCGCTAAGCTCGGCGCTCTATGGGGTTTTCTGTCAAGCTTGCGCCCGGGGTCCGGGTCCGGGTGTCCAGTCGTGGGGTGCGGGCCGGCATCGGGCCACGAGTCGCGCGCGTTCACGTCGGTACCGGCCGGACCGGTTTGTCCTCCGGCCTGGGGCCGTTCAGTGTCTATGGCGCCGTCGGCGGCAAGCGCCGCCGCAAGAGCGGTGGCAGGAGCAGCGGTCGTCCGTCGGGGGCGGCCCTGGAGCGCCAGGCCGCCGCCGCCCGCCGCGCGCAGGCCGAGGCGGACAAGGCCAGGGAGGCCCAGCGACTGGCCGCCATCTTCCAGGAGATCATCAGCCTGCACCGGCACGACTTCCCGCCGGTTGAGCGGCCTGTCGCTTCGATGCCCGACCTTCCGGATCCGAACGCCGTCCGTGAGTGGCATGAGAAGAACGCGCTGCACGGCGTCGGCATGTTCGACCGGGCCAGGCGCGCGGCGGCCAGGCAGTACGCGGCGCAGGCAGCACAGGCGGAGCTCAATGACCGGTGGCGACAGGCGCAGGCAGAGCAGGCGCACGCTCAGCAGGAACTCGACACGCGGTGGGCGCGGCTGACCGGCAACGACCCGGACACCGTGCTGGCGACGCTGGCCGAAGCGTTTGAGGACAACGAGGCCCCGGCCGCCCCGATCGGCATCGACGGCACCGAACTCTCCCTGATCGTGCTTGTCCCGGACGAGGACGCGGTTCCCGAGCGGCTGCCAGCCACGACCCAGGCCGGGAACCTGACACTCCGCAAGCTCCCCAAGGCCGAGCGGTCCGCGCTCTACCTGCTGCTCATCGCCGGGCACGTGCTCGTGACGGTGCGCGAGGCGTTCGCTGTGGCGCCGGGCGTCGAGGCCGCCCGGGTGATCGCGGTCCGGCGCAGTGGCCCCGACATCTACGGCCGGCCGGTCCTTGACTGCATGGTGGCCGGCCGGTGGACGCGAACGGCCTTCAACGGCGTGCGCTGGGCGGACGCCGATGCGGGCAACATCCTGGCTGGCACTGCCACCGAACTCATCCTCAACCAGAAGCGCGGCCAGATCCTCCCGGTCGACCTCTCCACCGAGCCAGAGATCCGCGACCTCCTGTCCACCATGGACACCACAGACCCAGCCACCGAGGACTAGGTCGACGCTCCGTCCGAGGTATCCTCGCCACACGCCTGGCATCCATGCGCAGCCGCCCGGTCCCGCCGGATGTGCCTCAAATGATGCCGATACCGGCACATTCGGCACTGCCTTACGTCCGAAATGGCAGCGCGCTCTTGGCGCGGCCTTGACTCTTCGGCCCGCTGGCCATCCTCGCGATCATGAGGCTGACGTTGATCCCTCAAAGACCTGCTGGCCCAGCCGACCCTGTGA
>JBKQQQ010000123.1:0-4252 GCA_052144275.1 Streptosporangiaceae bacterium | reverse complement strand
ACCTGCGTGCCTTCGAGGTGTACTGGGCCGCACTGCGATCCGGTTTGTATATCACCGCCGTCAACAACCGCCTCAAGCCGGACGAGGCCGCCTACATCGTCAGCGACAGCGGCGCGACCGCGCTGATCGTGTCGGCCGAGCAGGCCGTCACCGCCGAGGCGATCACCGGCCAGACCGCCGGCGTGAAGCTGCGGCTGGCCTACGGCGGCCCGGTCAAAGACCACGGTAGTTACGAGCAGACTATCGCCGCGGCGTCCGCGGTGCCGTTCGCCGACCAGCCGCACGGCGCCACCATGCTGTACTCCTCGGGTACCACCGGACGGCCGAAGGGGGTCCGCCCGACCCTGCCCGACCGCCAGGTGTCCGAGCCCGGCGAAGCCCTGGTGACCTTGGCTGGCCAGTTCTTCGGCGTCAGCCAGGACTCGGTCTACCTGTCGCCCGGCCCGATCTACCACGCGGCCCCGCTGCGGTGGTGCGGCGCCATCCAGGCCCTCGGCGGCACCGTGGTCATGATGAAGCGATTCGACGCGGAGCAGGCCCTGCACGTCATGGGAGACCGGCGCGTCACGCACGCGCAGTTCGTGCCGACCATGTTCGTCCGCATGCTGCAGCTACCGCAGGATATCCGCGACCGCTACGACATCTCGAGCTTGCGGGTCGCCATCCACGCCGCGGCACCGTGCCCGGTCGAGGTCAAGCAGAAGATGATCGACTGGTGGGGCCCGGTCCTGGTGGAGTATTACGCCGGCACCGAGGGCAACGGCATGACCGCCATCGACAGCGGTACCTGGCTCACCAAGCCGGGCACCGTCGGCCGGGCCGTCTACGGCACCGTAAGGATCTGCGTCGACGACGGAACCGAGCTCCCCCCGGGTCAGACCGGCGTCGTCTACTTCGAGAGCGACGAGATCCCGTTCGCCTACCACAACGACCCGGACAAGACCCGGGCCGCCCAGCACCCGGCCCACCCGGCCTGGACCACCCTCGGCGACATCGGCTACCTCGACGAGGACGGCTTCCTGTTCCTCACCGACCGCAAGGCGTTCACGATCATCTCGGGCGGCGTCAACATCTACCCGCAGGAGACCGAGAACGTGCTCGCGCTGCACCCGGCCGTCTACGACGTCGCGGTCATCGGCGTCCCCGACCCGGAGATGGGCGAGTCGGTGGCGGCGTTCGTCCAGCCCGCGCCGGATGCCGTGCCGGGCCCCGAACTCGAGCAGGAGATCATCGCGTTCGTGAAGTCGAAGATCGCCAGCTTCAAGGCGCCCAGGACCGTCCGCTTCGTCGACGACCTGCCGCGGAGCGAGGCGGGCAAGCTGATGAAGTCGGAGCTCAGGGCCAGGTACGTCACCGGCTGAGCCAGTTGGGGCAATGAGCATCACATCGCACTGACACTCCATGGGAGGTGAAGCGGCGTTTCCTTCCCGGCCTGAAGGCCGGGGTCTCCACGCCGCGATCCTGATGAGCAGCCTGCAATACTCCGAGTCCATCGTGGTGGCCCGCTCGCCGGAAGCCCTTTACGACATGGTCTCCGACGTGACGCGGATGGGCGAGTGGAGCCCGGTCTGCAAGGCCTGCTGGTGGGACGAGGGTGGAGGCCCCCGGGCAGGGGCCTGGTTCACCGGCCGCAACGAGCTGCCCGAACGGACCTGGGAGACCCGCTCCCAGGTCGTGGCGGCGGACCGCGGCCGGGAGTTCGCCTTCGAGGTCAACAGCGGGTGGGTCCGGTGGGGCTATACGTTCACCGCCGTGGACTCCGGGACGCAGGTCACCGAGTCCTGGGAGTTCCTGCCCGCCGGCATCAGCGGGTTCCGCGACCGGTACGGCGACAACGCCCCGGCCCAGATCGCGAACCGCACCGAGGCCGCGCACCGGGGCATTCCGGTCACCCTCACCGCGATCAAGAAGGCCGCGGAGGCGGACTGACCTCAGGCTATGATCATCCGGTGCCTACATGGCTGGACTGGCGCGCCGGCGCGTCGGCGGGAAGAGCGGACATGACCTCGACGGATATCCCGGCCCTGCTGCGGCGTGGGGCTGTGGCCGTGGCGGCCGGGCGCGTGGCGCTGGGCCTGACCGCCCTGGCCTGGCCCTCGGTACCGGCTCGCCCGTGGGTTGGCGCGGCAGCGGATGACCTGGCTGCGCGGGTGTTCGGGCGGGCCCTGGGAGCGCGTGACGTCGCCCTGGGGCTGGGCGCACTGACGGCCCTGCACAGCCCGGGCGCCGAGCCCGGATCCGCCAGCGCTTGGGTCGCCGCGGGCGCCCTGTCCGATGCCCTGGACGTGGCCGCCAGCCTGGCATCGTGGCGCGAGCTACCGCGACTAACCCGGTGGCTGGTCGCCGCGTCCGCCGGCGGCGCGGCGCTGACCGGTGCCGCCGCGGCGGTGACCTCGGCCACGTCGCGCCCCCCGTCGGCGTCGAGCTAGCCCTACGCTGGAGGTATGGCGGCAAGATCACGCCGGGCCCGGCTCGCGGACGTGCACGAGCTGGCCATGCGCATGCCGCACGTCACGGTCGGGCACGGATCGGGCGGCAACCCGATCTACCAGATCGGCGGTAAGTCCTTCGTCTTCTTCCGGAACCCGCGCCCCGATGCGGTCGATCCTGCCACTGGTGAGCGCTACCCGGACGTGATCGTGTTCTGGGTGGCGTCGGACTCGGACAAGCAGGCACTGATCCAGGATCAGGCCTCGCCGTTCTTCACGACCCCGCACTTTGACGGCCACCCGTCTGTGCTGGTGCGGGGGAGCCGCATCGGCGAGCTCACCGTGCAGGAACTGGCCGAGGTCGTCCAGGACGCCTGGCTCTCCCGTGCCTCGCCCGCCCGAGCCGCGGCCTGGCTCGACGCGCATTCCGGTCCGATATCGCCGCGGCCGGGGGTGTGATGGCTGGCGCGCGCCGTGGCGGGCCGCAGGCAGCCTGCGTCATCGCAGGTCGCCGGTGGCCTTGAGGTCGTCGAAGAGCAACTGGTCGACGGGGGGTATCCGGGGACGGTCGGCGTAGGAGAACCAGGCGAGCTCGTCGATCTCGCTGCTGGCGGCCAGCGTCCCGGCGTAGTCGCCGGTGTAGCAGCTCATCCGCACCACCGCGCCGTCCGGCTGGCCTGCCTCGTAGGTGCCGACGTGCGTCACCGTCTCGGGCAGGAGCGTGACCGTTAGTTCTTCGGCGATCTCGCGCAGCAGGGTCTGCAGATCGTTTTCCGCGCCTTCGCGCTTTCCCCCGGGAATGTAGAAGATGTCCTTCCCGCGTGGCCGCGCGCACAAGATCCTGCCGTTCTCCAGACGAACCCATGCCACCGTGTCGACGAACGCTGTCCCGGCGGTCTCTTCCGGGGCGCGCATCCGCCACGCGTCGGTCACCAGCTCGGCCAGGCGCTCGACGTCCACCTCGCCCAGCCGCAGCATCACCAGCGGCCAGCCGTCGTATCCGGGCGCGGTGAAGAAGGTGCCGGGCTCGCCGAGGAGCAGAGCCTGCTTCTCGCCCTCGTCGCCGACGAACAGCACCGCGATGTCGGTCCGGATCACCCGGGGCTTGCCCGGCCTGCGCTCGGGGTAGGACCAGACGAACCCCTTGCCGCCGACCCTGAAGTCGAAGCCGTCGCTGTCGATCTCCTCCACACCAGGCAAGGCCAGCGCGAGGCGGCGTACGTCGTCGGCGTCAGCCATCGAGGTTCCTCCGGACCTGGTAACAGGCAGGACCTCAGGGCTGGGGGAGCCACGGATACCGCTGAGTGTCCTTGCCCGCGTAGTCGGGATCCAGGTAGATGAAGCAGCGCTGGATCTTCCAGTCGCGGATCTCGAAGACGTCACACCACCGGCCAGCCGCCCACTCGGGGACCCCGGCCCGCCAGGGGCCGTCACGGTGCTCTCCGTGACTGGTGCCCTCGCATACCACTACGTCGCCCGAGAACACCCAGTTGAAGTGGGAGTAGTGGTGGACTATCGAGGTGATGGTGCCGCCCACGTCGGCAAACAGCTGGCCGATGCTCTTCTTGCCGGTCGCCAGTCCCCACTTAGGGAAGTAGACCTGCGCGTCCTCGGCGAACAGATCCATGATGCTGCCGCCGGTCGAGGTGACACCACCGTTATCGAAGGCCTTCAGGTACTCCAGCGCAACTGACTTGCGCTGCTCATCGGTCATCGTCTGCGTCGTCAGTGCCATCGGGCTACCACCATCCTCACGCGTGGGAAACAGCTGCCCTCCTCAGCACCCTAGCGAGCGATGGTGCGCGATCCTAGATGGCGTGACC
>JBKQQQ010000122.1:0-5502 GCA_052144275.1 Streptosporangiaceae bacterium | reverse complement strand
GGAACGCGGTGAGGTTCCCGATCGGCATCGATCCCTCGCTGACCAGGCGGCCGCCGAACCACAGCACCGCGACGCTGGACAGGTTCAGGATCGCCATCAGCGCCGGCATGGCCAGCGCGAAGACGCGATTCACCCGCAGCGCCGTGGCGGTCAGGTCGGCGTTCGCCTCGCCGAACCGCTGGGCCTCCGGCCTGGTGCGGACGAATGCGCGGATCACCCGGACCCCGGTGATCTGCTCGCGCAGCACCTGGTTGATCCGGTCGATCTTGACCTGCATGACCCGGAACTGCGGCACCACCGTGATCAGCATGGCCCCGATGACCACCGCCATCACCGGCACGGCCACCACAAGCAGGAGCGACAGCACCGCGCCCTCCTTGACGGCCATGATCATCCCGCCCACGCACATGATCGGGGCGATGACCATGATCGTGAGGCCCATCTGCAGGAACAGCTGGATCTGCTGGATGTCATTGGTATTGCGCGTGATCAGGGACGGCGTCCCGAAGCGGTTCACCTCGCGGGCGGAGAAGGACTGAACACCGGTAAACACCGCGGCCCGCAGGTCCGCGCCGGCCCCCATCGCCACCCGTGACGCCCAGTACACCGCCACGATCGCGAGGACGCCCACCGCCAGGGCGATGGCCAGCATGACCACGCCGGTCGTCCAGATGTAGTGGATGTCCCCCTTTTCGACCCCGTTGTTGATGATGTCGGCGTTGAGGTTGGGCAGGTACAGGTTCCCTATGGTCTGCGCCACCAGCAGAGTCACCACGATGGCGACCTGGCGGAGGTAGGGGCGCAGGAAGCTGCGCAGGAGCCGGGTCAGCATGGCGGCGGACTTCCCGCGTGGCCGGCCGTGCCCTGCTCCTGGGCCCGCCGGAACGCGCGCTGCAAGGCGGCGAGGCCGCGCGCGATGATGTCGAGTTCGTCGTCGCCGAGCGGCTGCAGGAGGGCGCCGATGGCCCGCTGGCCCGCGACCGTCCAGGCAGCAACGCACTGGCGGCCCTCCGGGGTGATATGCAGCCGGACAAGGCGGCCGTCATGCTCATCGCTGTCCTTGCGGACGATCCGCTGGGCCGCGAGACGGGTCATCAAGACCGACACCCGGCTCTTCGGCAACCCGGTCAGCCGGGCCAGCTCGTTGACGGTGATACCGGGGTGCTCGGAGATCTCCCGTACGGCGGCAAGGGACACGCCGTACACGGGAAACGGGAACTGCTCGCTGACAGCCAGTTGTACATGCTGGCGGCGGAAACCCCGCACCACGTCCCTGAGCAGCTCGATGATCTCGTTCTGCATCTCCGCGCGGCCTGGCGCGGCATTGGCTCGGGCAGCCGCCCGGATAATCGTTTCGCCTGGAACGTTCACGCCGTAACAATGCTGCCGCCCGAGCTCGGGGGCCAACGACAAATGTCCCCAGGACACGGGACCTTGGCCACCGACTGCGGCCGGACACTACCACCTCACTCTTGGCTGGCCTCGGGCCTGCCTGCGGGCAGCCTCCATGCGCAGTGAGCGCACGTACGGCCAGGCGACCTCGACCGCCCGCGCGTACAGAACGGCAACCCACAGGCACAGGCCTGCCAGCGGCAGCTCGAGCCCGGCCGCTACCCCCAGCGCGACTGCTGAATGCCCGGGCTTGGCGGTGAGGACGTTGAACCAGGCGTCCCTCAGCAGCAGGGCTGCGGCGACCGCGACCAGCACCTCCGCAACTGGCCAGCGGCGGAGCAGCGCGACCGCGCTTACCGCGAGGACGATGGCCAACGCGAGGTCATAGCCGGCCCTCGCCAGCCCCCAGTGGGCGGCAAGCTCGGTTTGCGGCAAGGTCGCGAACAACCAGGCGATCCAGGGGATGAGCACGATGACAAACCCGAGACAGGCCGTCGGCAGCCACCACGGCAGCAGCAGGCCCGGCTGCTCGGCGTGCCCGCGAGGTGTCCACTGCCGCCACCGGGGCTGGCTCCCGGCAAGCGCATCATCCAGCAGGGCCGGGTAATTCCCGGCCGGGGGCAGCAGGCGGCGATGGCGGATCAGGAAGCCTGCCCGTTGCAGCGACGGCCAGGCCTCGGCGACCGCCCTGGCGAAGCGCGCAGCCACCCACGCGAACAAGACGGCCAGCGGCAGTTCCGCGAAGGCCGCCTCGCCGATTGCTGCCACGGTCGCGCTCCGGCCCTGGCCGACGGAACTGAGCACGTCCAGCCACGCGTCGCAGCACAGCAGGGTGGCGGTCATGGCCGCCAGTACTTCGGCCAGGGCGGAGCGGCGGAAGAGCGCCAGCCCGGTGGCCGCCAGCAGCACGGCGAGGGCCACGTCGAAACCGCCCCAGGCCAGCCGCCAGTGCGCGACCAGGTGCAGCGGCGGCGCGGAGGCGAACACCCGCGCGATGCCGGGTACCAGCGCGAGGCTGAGCACGGCGAACAAGTAGGGCACCCAGCGCGGCACCAGTATCTCGTCCACGCCGCGGGCAGTCCGCCGCGGCTGTGGCCCGCCGGGTTCAGAGGTTCTGGAGTTCTGCCGGATGTCCCATAGCGCTTTCATGCGTGTGCGGCCGGGAATTCCTGCTTGCCGGCCGCGGGGTGGCCGGGCGGCAGCAGGGCTGCTGCGGTACTGCCCCTGACCTGCCGGAGTTCGTCCGCGTTCAGCCCGCTCTCGCCGAGGTAGCCGAGGTGGTGGCGGAATTCCTGTTCGTTGCAGTAAGGGTAGTCGGTGCCGAACAGCAGGCGGTCGGCGCCGAAGGCGTGGCAGGCGCTGGTGAGGGCCTCGGGTGAGCCGGAGACGGTGTCGTAGTACATGCTGCGCAGGCCGCCGGTGATCTCCATGGTGCTCTTGCGGGTCACCCTATTCCAGACTCTGTGGAGCGGCCAGGCACGGCGCCGGGCGCTTCACGGTTGCTTCATGCAGGCCTTGCACTATGGGCTCTATGCGCCCGCTCCGCGTTGACGGGTGGGTGGCCCGCGCTATCGAACAGTACTTTGCCCCGCGCCCGTCGTCGTGACGGGGTGCGCCCGGCCAGGGGAAAGGACCGTATGATGCGCAAGTTGCGGGCAGCCGGCGCCCTGACCGGCCTGTGCGTGATGACAGCATGCAGCTCGCCGCCGGCGGCGACGCCCGCTGCCGGTCAAGTCGGCGGCGGTCATGCAGCCAGCACGCCAGCCGCCTCCGCTGCCCGGTCCGGATCGGTCACGCCGGCCGCGCGAACCGTCCCGGCCACTGCGACGGCCAGCGCGGTCGCGGTGCCAGTACCCGCGCCGCAGGTCATCATCACCCGGGTGCGGACCACGGACGGATCGGTGGTGACCGTGGCGACCTTCCGCGGCCCGGTGCAGTACGTGCTGCACAACGGCAGCCAGGACCCGGGGCCTGCCGCCGCCGGGCTGGTGCGCGCCGGCCCGGCCGTGACCGGCGCCGAGCGCAAGCGGCTGCTGGCCGCGTTCAACGGCGGGTTCAAGCTCGCCGCGGGCGCCGGCGGTTACGAGCAGGAGGGCCACGTGATAAGCCCGCTGCTCCAGGGCCTGGCCAGCCTGGTGATCGACCGCTCCGGCCACGCCCGGATCGGGGTCTGGGGACGCGGCGTGCCGGCGCCGGGCGAAGCGATCTACAGCGTCCGGCAGAACCTTCAGCCGCTCGTCCTGAACGGGCAGCCCACCGCGGCGGCGGCGGACTGGGGCCTGTGGGGGGCAACACTCGGCGGCGGCGCGTACGTCGCCCGCAGCGCCCTCGGCCAGGACGCCTCCGGTGACCTCATCTACGCCGCCAGCCTGTCCACGATCCCCGCCGACCTGGCGGACGCGCTGGCCCGCAGCGGAGCGCGGATCGCGATGGAACTCGACATCAACCCCGAGTGGGTCCAGCTAGATGCCGCCAGGACACCGGGCGGCCCGCTCGCGGCCGAGGTACCCGGCCAGAACCGGCCGGCCGATCAGTATCTTGTCGGCTGGACCCGGGACTTCATCACCGTCCTGGCCCCATCCGCCATGCCAAAGCCGACGGCGCCTCCGATCAACTTGAGGCTGCGGCCGTGAGCAGTGGCCGCACGAGCACCCGGCACAACGTGGCGCCAGAGCTATGTGGTGCTGTTGACGGTGAGCGCGGCATAACAAAGGCAAAATAGCGCGCGAGCAGTAAGCGCGGGTGGATAAGCCCCTCGGGGGCATAACCGTATCCCAGCTGACGTAAAAGCCGACGCCAGGCACCTGGTCGACCAGGCCTGGATGCCTCACAAGCCAATGCTGGCCTTGGCGCCCATATAACTGCCCGCTCCGGGGAACCCGGCCGTGGCTAGCTCACCGAACCGTTCGCTGAACCCCAGCGCCGTCAGGTCAGCGAGCTTGACGTCTGGGCGTGCGACAGCGGCGTGCCATCGGCGTCGCTGTTGCGGTCGCCGAAGGTGTCGAGCCCGAAGGTGTATGTCATGTGAGGCTCCTTGCTTCCTCGCGCACGGCCTGCTCGAACTCAGGTAGCGGCAGCACGATCCCGAACACCGGGCCGCCCGGCTGCAGCACCCGGCCCGCCCGCAGGCTGCCCAGGCGGACCGGCTCGTAGCCGATCCGGTCGACCAGGCCCGTGATCGTGGCGACCGCCACGGGGTCGTCGCCCGCGACTCCGGCGGCCCGCCGGTCCGGGGCGCCCGCCGGCCGCGCCCGGTCCTCGAGCTCGTGATAGCCGATGTGATTGAGCGCCTTGACCACGGCCGACCCGGCCAGTCGCCGGGCCACGACCTCACTGCTCCCGCCGTCTTCGAAGGCGCTCAGCACGCCGTCGCTGGCCGGCCAGTAGTTCATCGCGTCGACCACGAGCTTGCCGGCCAGCAGCGCAGGATCGATGTCACCGAAGCGGTGCAGTGGTATCGCGAGCACCACGATGTCCGCATCCGCCACCGCGTCGCTGGCCCAGCGCGGCTGCGCGCCGGGAATGACCAGCTCGGTGATCAGCGTGATGTCGTCCGGGTCGCCCGACGTGGCGATGGCCACCGGGTATCCGGCCTTGATGGCCAGCCGTGCGATGACCGGCCCGACATGGCCCCCGCCGAGCACCGCGAGCCTGCTTAGTTCCCTCATCAGAACCCGACCACCTGGCGGACGAGAACGATGTGGATACGGCCGGGCAGCTCCTGGTGAGCGGTGACGGCTGACGCGAGCGTCTGCTCGTCGGGCCGCGTCAGGCCGCTCCGCAAGTCTCCGAACGCCTCGGCCGAGGCTGGGAGGACCTGATCCAGCGCGTCTGCCGGTCACGATGAAACCGCGGCCGGCGAACGGCCCTCGCACACCCCGTCGTGGGTGTGCGCCAATTTTGCCTACCGGCGGCGGAATGCGGCGTCCAGCGCCGTCGTGCCGAAGTTCCACATGTTGTCGGCGACGTTGATCGTGACACCGGGGGGGACGATCTCGTCGATGCGGTCAAGCACGTCGCTGGTCAGCTCGATCCCGTCGGCGGCGAGGTAGCTGTCCAGGTGCTCCATGGTGCGCGGACCGATGATCGCGGAGGTGACCGCGGGGTGGC